>JAAYXZ010000029.1 GCA_012515635.1 Elusimicrobiota bacterium | reverse complement strand
CTTAAATCCTTTTATTTTTTCCTCTCTTTTCTTCTTAACAGGGAGTTTGATATTATACACTGTCATTTCGGAAATATCGGAGAGTTCGGAATTACACTGAAAAATATCTTCCCTGAATATAAAATAATCACTTCGTTCTACGGGGCTGACCTCTCCAAATACGTAAAACAACACGGGAAAGAGTATTATCAGGAGTTATTTCATAGAGGGGATTTATTTCTGCCCCTCTCCCAATGTTTTGCAAGTAAACTAAAAGAATTGGGGTGTAATGAGGCGAAGATAATAGTTCATTCTATAGGTGTTGATATGACAAGGTTTGTTTCCTCTGGCAGGAATTATAACAAAAGAAACAATATAATTTTACTGACTGTGGGGAGATTCGTTGAAAAGAAAGGTTACGAATATTCTATCCGCGCCGTGGCGAAACTGCTTGAACAACATCAGGATATGAAATATCTTATAGCAGGCGAGGGTCCCTTAAAAAAGAATCTTGTAATGCTGGCATCTGAATTGAAAATAACGAAAAACATTGAATTTCTGGGGACAATTAACCAAAACGAAGCAATAGAATTGTATAAAAAGGCGGATATTTTTATTCTGCCGAGTGTTACTGCAAAATCAGGCGATAAGGAAGGGACACCTACGGTATTGATAGAAGCGCAGGCAACAGGTCTCCCTGTTGTCTCAACATTTCACAGCGGTATTCCTGAGATTGTTGAGAATGGGAAATCAGGGTTTTTAGTGCAGGAAAGGGATGTAAATACTCTGGCGGAAAAGATAGATTTTCTTATTCAACATCCTGAACTTCGTGAAGAGATGGGAAGATACGGAAGGAAATTTGTTGAACAAAAATTTGATATTAAAAAACTAAACAAGAGATTGGTTGAAATATACAGTAATCTTTTAGGAAATAGCCAATAATGAAACCGGAGATATCAGTAATAGTTCCTGTTTATAATGACAGGATGGGAGTGGAAGTTACGTTGAAGTCCTTAGTTAAACAGGATGTTCCTGTCGGTAAATATGAGATTATTGTAGCGGATAACGGCTCTGATGACGGCACACAGGAGATAGTCAAAAATTATGCGGAGAGACACCAAGAACTGATAAAACTGGTTATAGAGGATAAAATTCAAAGTTCCTATGCGGCAAGAAATATGGGCATTAAACACGCAAAGGGGAATATTCTTTGTTTTCTGGATGCGGATATGTGGGTAGAGAAAGATTATATCTCAAAAGCAGCGGATATCTTTAAAAGCCCTGATGTGAAGTATCTGGGGTGCAATGTGGAAGTAATAACTTCTTCCGACACTCTTATTGAAAAGCACCACAAAGCGACAGGATTTCCCGTTAAAAGAGATATCCAGCATCAGCATTATGCTCCAACCTGCTGTGTGATTGTAAGGAGAGATGTCTTTGATAAGGTAGGGCTTTTTGATGAGCGTCTGATATCCGGAGAAGATTTAGAGTTCGGAAACAGGGTATTTGAAGCAGGATACAAACAGTTTTATGCGGAAGATATTTTGCTATACCATCCTGCTTGTAAATCCTTGAAAAAACAGATAAAAAGACATTTCAGATATGGGCGGGGACGGTTCCAGTTATCGTATTTTTATCCGGAAAAATATCAAAAAGTTTTTTATCCT
>JAAYXZ010000028.1 GCA_012515635.1 Elusimicrobiota bacterium | reverse complement strand
GCACCGATCCGTTTTACCGGACCGACACCCAGCACCCATCGTTTACGGCGTGGACTACCGGGGTATCTAATCCCGATCGCTCCCCACGCTTTCGTCCATGAGCGTCAGTACCAGAGTAGAAAACCGCCTTCGCCACAGGTGTTCCTGCCGATATCTACGCATTTCACCGCTACACCGGCAGTTCCGTTTTCCCCCTCTAGACTCATAGTTAAGCAGTATCTGTTCCAATTCTCTGGTTGAGCCAGAGTATTTAAAAACTGACTTGCTTAACCGCCTGCGGACCCTTTACACCCAGTAAATCCGGGTAACGCTTGCCCCCTCCGTATTACCGCGGCTGCTGGCACGGAGTTAGCCGGGGCTTCCTTTAGCGGTACCGTCATATATTCTTCCCGCTTGACAGGGTTTTAAGACCCGAAGGCCTTCATCACCCACGCGGCGTCGCTGGATCACCCTTTCGGGCATTGTCCAATATTCCCCACTGCTGCCTCCCGTAGGAGTCGGGGCCGTCTCTCAATCCCCGTGTGGCTAGCCGTCCTCTCAGACCAGCTACCCGTCTTAGCCTTGGTAAGCCATTACCTCACCAACTAGCTGATAGGACTCGAGCCCATCCCTCGGTAGACCGTTATTCACAGTCCTTTCCTTTTTCAGTGAGACCACCGAAAAAGGGCATCTGACATTAGTCCGTCTTTCAACGAATTATTCCAGTCCGGGGGGGAGGTTACTCAAGTGTTACTCACCCGTTCGCCGCTTTCCCCAGGAAAGTTCTATCCGAAAATAAAACCCTCCTAGTTCGTCGCTCGACTTGCATGTGTTAGGCACGCCGCCAGCGTTCACCCTGAGCCAGGATCAAACCCTCAGAGGAACTTATTGAGGTCCAAATACCTCCAACTTGTCAATGAACTGTCTTACAACTGAAATATTTTACCTTATTTTTTACCCTCTGTCAAGAGATGTTTTTTCTCTTTTTCAGATACCCCTTTTATTCAACTTCAACAGGGGCTTCTTCCGGAATCTCTACTGCTGGAGGAGAACCGACAGGCGCTCCTGTCTCTACCCCCGGTCTCACTGGAGCTGGTCTACTCGGCATTGCTTGTTTAATGATAAGAAAAAGCGCCACCAGAATAATTAGTATCAGAATTACCACTGCTGCCGGATTATTTTTCTTTTCTGCCATTTTCTATCCCTCCTTTCTTTTGTGTTTTCTTTATATGCTCTAAAATTGGTTAAACTTTAACATATTTAAAAGTTTTGTCAAATATCAAATGTATACCTTCCGACTATAATATTTGTCTTGAAAAATCGGGGCGCCCGGATTCGAACCGGGGACTCCCAGAACCCCATTCTGGTGCCCTAAACCGGACTAGGCCACGCCCCGCATTATTTTAATTTTAACCCTTTGAACAAACTTACGCAATTCTTTACTTTTTATCTTTTGTCTTAAAAAAACCCTCTCTGAACATTTTAATATAATTCATACAATATTCATCTCTCCCTGTCAACGCCTCTGCCATATATATCGCCTCTCTTGTTCCTTTATCAACAGGGTCGGTAATTGCGGAATCAAGCCCATATCCTATTGCAAGCGTAAGAAAATATCTGTTAAGCAATCTTCTGTTGGGCAAACCGAAAGATATGTTTGAAAGCCCGCAGGTTGTTTTAACTCCGGGGAATTCCTTGTTTATAGCCCTGAGCGACTCCAAAAAAACCTTTCCGTTATTCACATCCACGCTGATAGGTTGAATAAGAGGGTCTATAAAGATGTTTTCCCTTGGAATACCTGCCTCTTCAAGTGTTTTTACAATCTTTTCCGTGATTTCAATTCTCTTCTCAACATCAGAGGGAATACCCCCGTCATCCATTGTAAGCCCAACCACCTTACAACTATTATGTTCTTTTATCAACGGCAACAAACTCTCTATCTTTTTGCTTTCTCCGCTAATTGAATTTATCATTCTGTCGGCGCTCTTTATTCGCCCGAGACACTTATCTATAACGACAGGGTCTGAACTATCAACACATATGGGAATCTCGCCTATTTCGTTTACTATATCAATAAGCCATTCCATATCAGATATCTCTCTTGCCTGCCCTTTTCCCATCCCTGCGTTGATATCAATATACTTTGCTCCTGCTTCTATCTGTCTAATAACCGCTTTTTTTATTTCGGTATTATCTTTCGCCTCAATCGCTTCTGCAATTAGTTGTCTTGTCGCATTTATTAATTCACCTATAATTATCATACCTTGCCCCCTGCCTGCTTATGTTTTTTGCGCAACGAATAAAATCACTCACATTATAAAATATAAATCTCTCTTCTTCAACTTTATGTTATACTCTTAGGAGAAACGGGCTAACAGAAAAACAGCAGACAACGAAGACAACTTTTGATGTCTTTGATACTTGTGTTTATATCAACAGTATGAAGATAACTAAAAGAGAATTTGAAGAGATAGTAGCGGCAAAGATTGAAATGCTTCCCGATGTTATTAAGCAACGGCTTGAAAATATAGAGTTTTTTGTGGAAGAATCTTCATCCCCCAATCTTTTAGGGCTTTATCATGGAATCCCCTTTCCGAACAGGAAAAGCCCCTCTTATTCTCTTGTGATGCCTGATAAAATTATACTCTTCAAGGAAAGCATAGAGAAAAGATGCCGCACAATGCAGGAGTTGGAAAAGAAGATAGCAAGAGTCCTGTTCCACGAGATAGGTCATTATATGGGACTTGATGAGGAAGATTTAAAAAAACTTAATCTGTAACGCTTTTATCAATCTCTTTTCTTATAACCTCACTCAGATATCGCAAAAAAAGGAAGGAACACTGTAAAAACCTTCATTTATCTATGCTCTTTATCTTATTCACTCTTTTTAAGTGCCGACCTTTCAAAAACGGTGTATCAAGAAATACATTAACCATTTCAAAAGCAAGGTCATTGCCCAACAACCTCCCGCCTAATGTAATAACATTGGCGTCATTATGCTGTCTTGCCAGGCAGGCGTCCTGTATACAGCAACATCTCGCCGCCCTGATTCCTTTGAACTTGTTTGCCGCAATGCTCATACCTATGCCTGTTCCGCATATAAGTATTCCCTTCCCTATCTCTTTTGCTTGTATCCCTGCCGTAAGTTTTACCGCAAAATCGGGATAATCCACAGATTTCTTAATATTTATGCCGTAATCAACAACCTCATACCCTTCTTTCTTCAATGCTGCTGCCAAAAACACCTTGAGGTCAAATCCCGCATGGTCGCTGCCTATCCCCACTCTCATATATCCCTCCTTATCATCAAATTGTTTTTCAAAGATACGTAAAAGCAACCCTCTTCAGCGCAATCGCAACGGGCTGTCTCCTGTAATATCCCAAATATCCGACGGCTTCCCACAGAGCCGCCCTCCATCTATGATAACATCCGCCTCTTCTCTGATAACATCAGGTATATCCGCTACGGACAAAGACGCCTTTTCTCCCGATATATTCGCGCTGGTGGAAGCTATTAAATCAAACCTCTCCAAGATCTTCAGAAGAAACTCGTGGGCAGGTATTCTGAAGGCAATCTTTCCTGTCTTTGCAGTAACAAGATATATATCTTTTATCGCCTTCAATAAGTATGTCTTTGCCACGGGCCAATTTTGTTTGAGAATTACCTCTCTTTCAGCAGACACTTCCGCAAAACTCTTAACCTTCTCCAGTGTATTCACAAACCCTATAAGCGGCTTATCTTTAGAACGCCCTTTTATCCCGTATATCCTTTCCTTTGCCCTGTCAGTCAGCCCTTCACATATTAAGCCATAGACAGTATCCGTAGGGACAATAACAACACCGCCACTTTTCAGAGTATTCTCTACCTCTAAAAGAACCGCTTCCTCTCTGCGCCCAACAATCTCTATTATCCTCATTCCCCTTGTTCTCTGTTGCCTGAACAACCTGTAAATTCAAACCATATATAATACACGTTTTTTTGTTTTTTATTCAGCGTTTATAGGGCGTTGTTTTCTTATCCCAACCCTATCTTACACTTATGCAACTTCTTCAAAGATGCATCTTCATGCGGTTTATAAAGAGATGTTCTTTTTAGCAATTCATCAAAATCAACATCATGGGCATCAAAATCAGGACCATCTACGCAGGCAAACTTCACTTCTCCGCCTATAGTCACCCTACAGCCGCCGCACATACCTGTTCCGTCTATCATTATTGGATTTAAACTTGCCACGGTCTTTATGTTATGCGGTTTGGTAATCTCGCTAACTCTCTTCATCATAACAATAGGGCCCGCAGTCAGGACATAGTCAATTATCTTGCCTTCGCCTATAATCTTTTCCAAAACTTCCGTAGTAAAACCTTTTATGCCTTTGCTGCCGTCATCAGTAGTTATCAACAGTCCATCGCTGATAGCTCTCATTTGGTCCTCAAGAATAAGCAATTCCTTATCTCTTGCTCCCATAATCGTAATAATTTTGTTTCCTTTTTCCTTAAATGCCTTTGCCATCCAGTAAACAAACGCAGCGCCTACGCCGCCCACGACAATGCAGACCGTTCCATATTTTTCTATCTCCACCGGATTTCCTAACGGACCTACCAGATTGAGAATAGACTCGCCCTCTTTAAGTTGTCCCAATTTTACAGTGGTTGTTCCCACCTCTTGAAAGATAAGGGTTATCGTGCCTTTCTCAGAATTTTTTCCCGCAATGGTAAGGGGAATACGTTCACCTTTCTCATCAACGCGAAGCACTATGAATTGACCAGGCAACGCCTTATTTGCTATTAAAGATGCCTCCACCTCTATTTGTTTTATCTTCTCACCAAGGACTTCTTTTTTTATAATTCTGTTCATTTCTTTATTTTCTCCCACTTAAGAAGGTCTGTTACACTGCTTAATGTTCTGCCGTCTCTTATCTCTTTCCTTATACGATTTTCCCTTTCAAAAACATCCATAGCCCTGTTGGCTGTCTCCACAACCCTCTCCTCAGGTATAAGCACAACCCCATCATTATCGCCAACTATCCAATCTCCGGGTCTAACTGTATAGCCGGCCATCCTCAATGGAACATTTATCTCGCCGAATCCTTTCGGTTCACCCGCTTCAGGGCATATGATTTTTGCAAAGACCGGCAATTTAATCCTTGTTATCTCTTCCACATCCCTTACGCCTCCGTACACCACCACACCTGCCACTTTTTTTATCACCGCGCTATTCGTCGCAAGTTCTCCCCATACAGCAGGTCCCACTCCGCCGACATCAACAACAACCACATCCCCTTCTTCCGCCATATCTATCGCCTCAACCGGTTTCGCCCAGTCACCGGGATATGTCCTTACAGTTATTACTTTCCCTGCCATCTTAATGTCCGGAATAACAGGCAGCAATCCCTCCAACCATCCGCTCCTATGCAGCGCATCGGATATATTTGCCGTAGAAACCCTAAGAAAAACATCTCTCACTTCCGAAAACGATACTCTCTTAAAAAGTTTTGTCTTTATTCCCTTCTTCTTTTCTATCGCCTCTTGTATTGTTTTTACCGCTGTCTTCACATCCTCCGATTTGGTAACTGCTCCTCCTACAATAAAGATAGAAGCCCCCGCCTTCAGCGCATCCACGACATTTTCAGAGTTTATGCCTCCAGCCACAGCCACAGGAATACTC
>JAAYXZ010000027.1 GCA_012515635.1 Elusimicrobiota bacterium | reverse complement strand
CCGTTTTTTCTCCCAATATCTCTTCCGACCGTCTCTGGTATGCCTCTGTGATATGTCTCTCTGTCGGGTTCCCTGAAGGAGTTAAAGAAAGCACATCCCTCTCATAGTTCACCTCAACATCTTTCAGGTAGCCGTTGATTTTCTCTATAACTTTTCTATTCCTGCCTTGCGCAATATCTTTCATTCTCCTGAAAAATATGCCCGCATCCGTATCTTCTCCGGGAACTCCCGAAAACCCCTTGCCACAAAGATAATATATGCCCGGTTCATTAGGGGAATTGATGACCTTCTCTTTCATCTCGTCAATAAACACCCTTGACTCAAAACCGCCGATTACGTTCATACCCAACTTTTCTCCGACGCAAAGCGTTTCACTGACAGCATCAAGCGAATCAAAGTCAACCGTCCCGGCATATTTCAGGCCTGTCTTCCATGCTTCAAGCACCACACGGGCAGGGGACCAGTTATTATAGTTATATGAGTGAAAAGTATGAAGATGAAGGTTTATCCAAGGTTTCAGGTCGGCGTCTCGCTTAATAACCCCTTCCTTTATCAACAATACAACCTTTGCTATGGCGTCCTTACGTGTCTCCCCGCTAAAATCAGAGAGCATCTCCAAAAGTTTTTCCATTATCTCTTTCTCCTAACGTATAAGGACTCTTTATGGAAAGGCAGCCCCTCTAACTCAGGTAGCAATTCCATTGTTTGCCCGTATCTCCTATAAAACCCCGCTTTCCCTGAAACTATCGCATAACTGCGCAAAAACGTATAGACCGAATCTCCTGAAGAAAACCGCGCGCTTCTCTTCGTCGGCAATGTATGGCTTGGTCCCGCAAAATAATCTCCAAGCGCTGCCGGCGAGTAATCCCCGACAAAAACAGCGCCGGCAATCACGTCATTAGCCAGTTTTTCCGAATCTTTGCACATTAACTGAAGGTGCTCCGGCGCTATATGGTTTATTATCTCCACCGCTTCCCTGCGGTTTTTTATATGAATCCAATATCCGCCTTTCACCTTTTTACCCACTTTCTCTGCCAGTTTTTCAGAGGTTGTTATCAGAACACCCAGCCCTTCTCTATGCTCTATCTGAGCATTCATATCCGCTGATATAAACTCATGGTTGCTTTCTCCGTCAGAGAATATCACCAACTCACTCGGTCCTGCCAGAGTATCTATCCCCGTCTCCCCCGATAAGAGCAGTTTCGCTGTATTAACATACCTGTTGCCCGGTCCTGCAATAACATCCACCGCCGGCACAGTCTCCGTACCGTAGGCGAATGCGGCTATCGCCTGCGCTCCCCCCACAGCAAACACATTGGTTATACCAAGATACCCGAGAGTCCCTGTAATTAACGGATGAACTGTTCCGTTAAAGGAGGGAGGGCTTGCCGCATATATTTTTTTTACGCCTGCCACATAAGCGGGAATAACCGTCATAAGAACAGATGACATAAGAGGTGATTGCCCTGCGGGTATATATACCCCTACACTCTCCACAGGAGAAAACTTAAATTGTACGGATATATCTTTTTCCTTCAAAACAAAGCCCTTAGGCATCTGTTTCTTATGGTATTTTTCTATCCTTTTCTTCGCGGACTCTATTACACTGATAATTTTGCTGTCTATACCTTCTCTTGCCTTGCAAATCTCTTTATCAGAGACCTTGATTTGTAAATCCCTTACCCCGTCAAATTTTTTAGTGTATCTCTTGAGAGCGGTATCTCCCTTTTTTCTTACCTCTTCAATAATCTCTTTCACCGTTGCCTCTACGGCTCTGTCCCTGTCTTTCGTCAGTAAGCCCTTTAACTCGGCAAAAGTTATTCTTCTCATCCCCTGAGTCCCTCTATCACCTCTTTATAATCTCCGCCGTGAAAAATAAAAGAGCCGGCTATAAGTATGTCCGCTCCCGCTTCTTTCACCACCTCTGCGGTCTTATAATTTATCCCGCCATCAATAGCCACCTCCAAAACAAGACCTTTCTTTGCCCGTATCTCAGAGATTTTTTCTATCTTGGGAACAACTTCTTTAATAAACTCCTGACCGCCAAAACCTGGATTGACTGTCATTATAAGCAACTGCTCAATATCTTCCAAAAAAGGATAGACCGCTGTTATATCGGTAGGAGGATTTACAACCATACACACCTTTTTGTTGTGTTTATGTATCTCTTCTATCAATTGCCCGTGATTCATATTGTTCTCTATATGTATTCCTATCACATCCGCTCCCGCATCAGCAAACTCCCGCCAGTATTTCTCCGGCTGAGAAATCATAAGATGCGCCTCAAACGGTAAATGCGAAAATTTTCTTATGGCTTTAAGCACCATCGGTCCGAAAGAGATATTGGGAACGAAATGCCCGTCCATCACATCAAAATGTATAAAATCCGCGCCCGCCTCCGTTACTGCCTTCACCTCTTCGCCCAATCGGCTAAAATCCGCAGAGAGAAGCGACGGCGATATTTTAATTCTCTTTTTCATTCCATTATTTTACCATATATGCCTTTACATCTTCCAGTATTCTCCCAAACTAAATCTGTAAATATCGTAAAACAGAACCGAGATAACAGTGTTTGTATATCTTCCTGCCTTGATTAATGACGCTTGGGTATCATACGGATTTTTTAAGGGCGTTTATAAGCGTTTCGGGCGGTGAGCCAAACCTATCCGTCATCTCACTAAGCAACACATCCACATCCGCGGGTTTGGTTATCTCGGCAATTCTTCTGTAAAGAGCAAATCTCATAGCAGAACTTTTAATATATTCGTCGGGTATAACAACAGCGGTTTTCTTCGGCATTTTCTGCCTTTGCTCTCTCTCTGCCTCCCCCGCAACCTCTCTCCAAAATCTGCAGTAAAGTTCAAAACCGACCTGCTCTATAAACCCGTGTTGCTGTCTCCCCAAAATATTTCCGGCGCCTCTTATCTCCAAATCTTTTAATGCAACTTTATATCCGCTTCCGGGTCTGCTTAATTGCTGTATGGCTGACAACCTTTCCTTTGCAACATCTGAAAGCGCGCTGTTGTCAGGATAAAGAAAATAAGCATAGGCGCGCCTTTTATATCTGCCCACCCTGCCTCTTAACTGATAAAGGTCGGCAAGCCCAAACATATGGGCATTATCCACTATCAGCGTGTTTGCTCTCGGAATATCTATTCCGTTTTCAACAATACTCGTTGCCACAAGTATATCTATATCCCCTGCTGAAAACCTATCCATAACAGACGCAAGTTTTACCGGGTCTATTCTGCCATGCGCTACTTCTATTCTGGGAGCAAACGGAAGGATGCTTATCAGTTTCTCTTTTACTCTTTCAATATCATATATCCTGTTATGAAGATAAAAGACCTGTCCTTTTCTCTCCATCTCCCGCAATACCGCTTCTTTAATAAGAGTTGCATTATATTTTCCTACATATGTGATGACTGATAATCTGCCATGCGGAGGCGTCTCTATTACGCTTACATCCAAAACACCCGATAGAGCCATATACAGTGTTCTCGGGATAGGTGTTGCGGTAAGTGTCAGAACATCTATTTTTTTGAACTGTCTCTTCATCTTCTCCTTTTGCACAACACCGAACCGCTGTTCTTCATCAATAATAAGCAGCCCTAAATTTTTAAATATCGCATCCCCTCTCAATAATCTGTGTGTCCCTATAACTATATCCACTCTTCCTTCTTTTACATCTTCCAGCACCCTCCTTTGCTCTGACGGGGTCAACATTCTTGAAAGCATCTCCACCCTTACTGGGAAATCCGCAAATCGTTCTTTGAAAGTTAAAACATGTTGAAGCGCAAGCACGGTTGTGGGGGCAAGAACCACTACCTGTTTCCCGCTTATTACTGCCTTACAGGCTGCCCTCAACGCCACCTCTGTCTTTCCATACCCCGAATCACCGCAAATGATTCTATCCATAATATTCTTCGCATCCATATCTTTTTTTACCTCTTCTATCGCTCTCCTCTGGTCATCCGTCTCGGCATATATAAAACTGTTATCAAACGCCCTTTGGAACTCTTCTTCCGGCAGAAAAGCAAACCCTTGCTCTTTCTTTCTGGCAATATAAAGTTGGTAAAGGTCTGAAGCAATATCTCTGACTGACTCCCTTACTTTTTCCCTTATCCTTATCCATCCCTTGCCGCCAAGAGTGGACAACTTCGGATTATCTGTCCCTACATATTTATGAAGCAGTATTATCTGGTCAACAGGCACATACAACCTATCACCTTTTTCATATTCAATCACAGCAAACTCTTCCGTCGTCTCCCCCGTTGTTAACCTCTCCATTCCACGAAAAATTCCGATACCTTCATTATAATGCACAACATAATCGCCTTCCCTTATGTCTGAATAACTACCTATAGAGATTGTCTCTGCATAACGCCTGTCCAAAGATTTCCGTGTTTTGTATCTGCCAAAAAGTTCATCATTGCTAAGCACTGTTATGCCTGTTTGCGGAAAAGAGAAGCCGGAAGAGACATACCCCTGAAAAAACTTTATTCCCGACGCTTTTATCCCCTTCTCCTTCAATGTTTCTTTAAGCCGTGTCTTCTGGGAAGGATTCTCTGAAAAGATGGCTATCTTTTCCCTCGGAACAGGACTCCACAAAAACCTTTCCGTTAAGTTAAATCTCTCTGCAACAGGAAGTATTTTGAAATAAAAAAACTTCCCTTTCGCATCTTCAGGGTATCCTGTTTCCCTTAATATAGCGGCGCTCGCTGAAAGTTTTTCGAAATCCACATCAGAATAATATCCTCTCCTCCTCATCTCCCCCCATAACTGCGAATCTAAAAATCTCTCCGGTTCTACGAGAAAAACCGCCTTCTCTTTTATTTGCGCTGTTAATTCATTAACATCATCCCCTACAAATCGTTCATCCAACGGCAAAACAGTGAGGTCCTTTATCTTTTCAAAAGATATCTGTTTTGACGGTTCAAATTTTCTTATGGACCTTATAGTGTTTCCTGAAAACTCTATCCTCGTGGGAAACCGCAAATCAAGAGTAAAGAGGTCCACAATACTTCCTCTTCTGGCAAACTCACCCGGCTCTTCCACCACATCTGTCTCCTCGTATCCGTAATCCAATAACCTTGAAATTACAAAATCCCGCCTGATACTCTTTCCGACAGAGATATGGATAGAACTTTTCCTGAAATCACTCAGTAATGGGATTTTTTTTAATAGGGATATCGGTTGGGCAACAATAATAACTGCTTGGCCGCCATCGGCTATCTCCGTCAATACGTTTACCCGTTCAAACATAACAGGAGATACGCTCTCTTCTTTTTGCAGGGATAGTTCCGGCAACGGTAAAAACTTCACATTTTCAACATCGTTGGAGAAAGTTTTTATATCTTGAAAATATGTTTCAGCGGAGAGTTCGTCAGGAAGAATAACAACAAAATTTTTCTTGATTCTCTTAAAAAGGCAGGCAATAAGCGCCGCATAAAACGATGTTTCCCCTCCACCGCTCAACGCATATCCCGCGCCTGTCCGTGCCAATTCCTCTATATGGGAAATTTTATCGCTGACAAACAATTGCTCAAGGAAATCTTTCATAAATTTACTTCTTATCTTCGTCAAGAGAAGATATCACTCTCTTTACCTCTGTCTCTGTCTTTCTCAATTTTTCCTTGCAATGCCTGATAAGAAAAGAAGCCCTCTTCACTTTTTCAAGCAGAGTATCCACCTCCACCTCTTCGTTTTCTATCTCGCTTACTATCAATTCCAATTCAGAGATTGCCTTCGTATATGTGAGTTTATCCTCTGCCATATTATTTTCTCCTTTCTCGGTTTAATTCTCAACCCTGCTTCTTATCCGTCCCTTATAAAGTTGCGTCTCTACCACATCGCCTTCTTTTACATCCTGTTTATCCTTTAATACCTTGCCATCTTTAAGCGTAATGCTATATCCTCTCTTTAGCACATTAACCGGATTTATGAGAGAGACCCTGTCCTCCTGTCTCTCAAGAAAACCCATATGCCCCTTTGTGTATATACGTAACGCTGAAAAGATGTTCTCCGAAATCTGCTTCAGAACAAAACTTCTTGATGCAATACACTGTGCGGCGTTCGTCTTAAAGAGAGCCGCCTCTGTTTTAAAACTCTGGCTTTTCTTATGCAGAAAGAACTCTGTGGAAAAATTTAAATGCCTCTCTTTCTCTTTGACCGACACTCTATTGCCATCAATAATATCCAATGCTTTATCTGTCAGTTGACCGCTCAGATTTTCAATATAATCCTCAAAATCTTTTACCTTTTCTATGATAAACCTGCCCGCTGAGGTTGGAGTAATCATCTTCTTATATGAAACAATATCTACAACTGTCTCATCACGGGTATGCCCTATCCCTGAAAGAACAGGAAGCGGAAAATTAGCAATCGCCTTACCTAAATTATAACTATCAAAACAGTGGAGGTCTATATTATCGCCCCCTCCGCGTATAATCACCAGCACATCATACATCTTGTCTTTAAGAGCGCACTCCCGCAAAGCATTCAGAATGGATGTCTCCGCCTGCTCTCCTTGCATATAGGCGGAAAAAAGCGTTACAGCAAACCTGAATCCATAAGGGTTGGAATCTAACGTGTTAAGAAAATCCTCATAACCCGCTGATGACCCGGATGATATAACCGCTATCCGTTGTGGAACCATAGGAAAAGGCTGTTGCTTGTTTTTCAAAAGCAGCCCCTCCTTTTCTATCTGCGCAAGGATTTTTTTGCGGGTAAGGGCAAACTCCCCCAATGTATATGAAGGGTCTACATCCACAACATTTAAACTTAATCCGTATAACTCATGAAAACGAACTTCCGCTGTAAAAAGAACCTTCATCCCTTCCCTGAGTTCCCCGCCAACGGCATCCTTAAACTTATTCAAGATTCTGAAAAGATTGCTCTTCCATATAACACCGCTGGCTTTTGCTACAACAACCTCCCCATCTTTCTCCACAAACATAAGATAACAATGCCCTGACTGATGGCGGGTATTGATTTGGGCTATCTCTGCTAATACACTATACTGCAACGGATAGGTTAACTCAATAACCTGTCTAACCTCACTCAAAAAACTTCTGAGCGTCAGAATATCTTTCCTCATATCCCTTATTATACCGCATAATCTCTGCCTTGAAAGTTTGACCACTTAAGGCAGTCCTGCTAAAATTAGTATAAATGTTTACTAAAAAGGCCTTGCATAAACAAGTGAAGAGCAATAATTAGTTTATATCTCTTAACGAAAGGAACCTATTATGGTGCGCTTAAGATTTGCCCCAAGCCCTACGGGCTATCTACATATAGGCAATGTGCGGACAGCATTATTTAATTACCTTTTTGCAAAGAAAAACAACGGAAAGTTTATTTTGAGGATAGAGGATACCGACATAGAGCGGTCCCAAAAAGAATATGAGACCGCTTTGATTGAGGACCTTCTATGGATGGGGCTTGACTGGGATGAAGGACCGGACAAGGGCGGAGAATTTGGCCCTTACAGGCAAATGGACCGCCTTACCACATACCAAAATCTGGCTAAAAAACTATTGGATGACGGGAAAGCATATAACTGTTATTGCTCCAGAGAAGAGATTGAGGCAAGAAATATATCCGCCGGCAAGAACGCATACGCCGGATATGATAACAAATGCAGGGCATTAACCGCCGCAGAGATAAAGACATATCAAACCGAAGGAAGAAAACCCGTCCTACGTTTCATTGTCCCTGAAAAGAATGTTACTGTAAACGATATTATCCGCGGACAGGTTGTCTTTGAAAGCCAGCACCTTCCTGACTTTGTCATAATGAAATCCGATGGACTTCCCACATTTCACTTTGCCGTGGTAGTGGACGATTTTTTAATGAAGATTACCCATGTGGTCAGAGGAGAGGACCATCTCTCCAACACGCCGAAGCATATCCTGCTTTTTGAAGCGCTGAATGCCCCTATTCCGCAATTCGCTCATATGTCTATGACTCTCGGGCCCGACAGAACACGACTGAGCAAAAGGCACGGCGCTACATCTGTCAGAGCTTACAGAGAAGCAGGGTATCTTTCAGAAGCATTTTTCAACTACATCTCTCTGCTCGGATGGGGAACAACCGACAGCCAGGAT
>JAAYXZ010000026.1 GCA_012515635.1 Elusimicrobiota bacterium | reverse complement strand
TCAAACCCTCCTCAAATGGTATTTCAGGTCTCCACCCAAGTTCTTTAACCATTTCACAGGAGATACTATACCTTATGTCATGCCCCGGCCTGTCTGGAACAAATTTTATAAGCGATTCAGGTTTATTAAGATATTCAGCAATTTTACGGGCAACAAATATATTTTCTTTGTCATTACCGCCTGCTATATTGTATACTGCGCCCTCACTGCCTTTATGTAATACAGTATCTATAGCCCTGCAATTATCAAGCACAAAAATCCAATCCCTTACATTTTGCCCATCTCCGTATAAAGGGAGTTCTTTCTCCTCAAGCGCATTCGTTATAAAAAGAGGTATAAACTTTTCAGGGTACTGGTTCGGTCCATAATTGTTGGTGCTTCTGACAACCAGCACAGGGGTTTTATATGTCTTATAATAAGAGATGGCAAGGAGGTCTGCTGCCGCTTTACTTGCAGAATAAGGGTTAGAGGGATTAAGCGGGCTCTCCTCTGAAAAGACAGCCCCTTCATCCGCGCTCCCAAAGACTTCATCCGTTGAGATTTGAATATATCTGTGTATCCCTTTTGCCCTTGCTATTTCAAGCAGGTTAAATGTCCCCATAATATCTGTCTTCAAGAAGGTCTTCGGCGCTTGTATTGAGCGGTCCACATGGGATTCTGCGGCAAAATTAACTATTACATCATAACCGCTTATTTCGTTTTCAATATTCTTATCGCATATATCTGCCTGTAAAAATTTATAATTGGACTTGTTTTCCACCTCTTTGAGATTTTCAAGGTTTCCCGCGTAAGTAAGTTTATCTATATTCAAAACATTGTAATCGGGATATTTTCCGAGAATATGTTTAATAAAATGTGAACCGATAAAACCAGCGCCCCCTGTTATTACTATTCTCATTTTATTTTGTCCCTTCTCTCTCTTTCATATACAAGATTATTTGCCCGCAAGAGTGACTCAAAAGTCCCCGCATCAGTCCACCAGCCGTCCATAACCCCGAAGGCAAGTTTCCCTTCCTCAAGATATCTGTTATTCACATCCGTAATCTCAAGTTCTCCGCGCCCTGATGGCTCCAGTGTTTTTATGATATCAAAGACATTATTGTCATACATATAGATTCCTATCACAGCAAAATTGGAGAGAGGATGTTTCGGTTTTTCTGTTATCTTGGTTATTCTCCCTTCTTTTATCTCTGCCACACCAAATTTCTCCGGCGTATTCGTCTCTTTAAGGAGTATCCTTGCGCCTTCTTTCTGCTGCTTAAAGATGTTCACTTCTTTTTTTATGCTTTTTTCTATAATGTTGTCTCCCAACACCACCACAAATCTATCGTTATCCACAAAGTGTTCTGCAAGAGAAAGGGCTGCCGCAATTCCCCCTTCGCCCTCCTGGTAAGTGTAATTCAGGTGTTTTAACCCAAATTTTTTTCCATTACCCAAAAGACGCAGAAAATCACCGGCAGAATTCCCGCCCGTAACTATGAGAATATCTTCTATTCCCGCTTCTATTAGTGTCTCTATGGGATAATAAATCATCGGTTTGTTGAAGACAGGCAAAAGATGTTTATTGGTGATTTTGGTGAGCGGATACAACCGTGTTCCAAGTCCTCCTGCGAGAACAACCCCTTTCATCAGTGATTTTTCCTTTCCCAGTTATAGGATATTTTATCTGTATTAAAAGGAAGACGTGTCTCATCAGATTTTTTACGGTTATAAGTGTTTGTCGGGATATTTATTACCAACGCCTCTTCCTTGCTTATTCCCTTAAAACCATGATACACATTCGCAGGAACATGAACAAGCAAAGAATTGTGTTCCCCTATAAAAAATTCGTTTATCATCCCATATGTTTTGCTTCCTTCTCTTAAATCGCATATTACAAGTTTTATCATACCTCTTACCACAGCTATATTATCATTCTGGTATTTGTGCATATGCCAGGCCTTTATGACGCCGGAGTATACTGTAGTGAGATACACCTGCCCGAATTTTTCAAATATCTCATCATCATTTCTTAAAATCTCCATAAGCCGTCCGCGTTCATCAGGTATAACCTTCAGTTGTTTGACCTTTACTCCATCTATCATCTTTTCCATTCTCCCTCCTTGAAAAAATTATACTCCCCCTTGCAAGAAAACTCAAAAACAGAAGTGTTAATGAGGTCAGGTTTTGCTTTTTGCGTTTTCCCCTCTCCCTTGAGTGGCTGCCTTTCCTTACCTCTCTTATTTTTTTCCCTCTCCCTTGAGGGGCTACCTTTCCTTACCTCTCTTCCTTTTCTCCCTCTCCCTTGAGGGGCTACCTTTCCTTACCTCTCTTCCTTTTCTCCCTCTCCCTTGAGGGGAGAGGGCATATGGGTGAGGGTGAAGAGTTTTTAACTGCCACCCCCACCTTCATCCTCCCCCCTCAAGGGGGAGGAGAGCATTGGAGAGTATCCTCACATCAAGGGGGAGAAGAGCAAAGGAAGCACCCCCACCTTCATCCTCCCCCCTCAAGGGGGAGGAGATTATTGGAGAGTATCCTCACATCAAGGGGGAGAAGAGCATTGGAGAAAATCCTCACATCAAGGGGGAGGAGAGCATTGGAGAGTATCCTCACATCAAGGGGGAGGAGCGTAAAGGAGCATAATCATCCCATCTTAAAAAGATGAGCGGAGAAGAGAATAATCCTTCCCTAAAAGGGGAAGAAGCATAAGAGATTAAGGAAATCTATCTCTAATAAACGGAGAAAAAAGAAGAGAAGTCCTCTTCTCAAGGGGGAGGAAAACAAGAGAGGCAAAAGAATCTCTGAATTCGCCCCCTTCTAATCTTGCCGCAAAGAGAGCAAAAAATAGGCCGCGCAGGACTCGAACCTGCCACGCCCGCCTTAAAAGGGCGGTGCTCTACCAGATGAGCTAGCGGCCCAAAACAACATTGTAAACAATTATTATAAACTACTTTTCATAAAAGGTAAAGAGATTTTCAACCGTTGCGAAAATATAACCTTTCGTGTAAAATATGATAGAGAACAGTACCTTATACAGAAGGTTTAGAGATAAAACATTTTTGTCTTGTTCATTCTACATTAAAGGAAAGAATCAAACTTCTCAGAGTTAAGGAGTTTTGGTGTTAATTTAAAAAAGCGCGGGGCGTAGCGCAGTCCGGTTTAGCGCGCATGGTTTGGGACCATGAGGTCCTCGGTTCAAATCCGAGCGCCCCGACTCTCGGTTATTATGCGGAAGCGTTTTATGATAAAGACAACATTAACTGTAGCGGCAGGCAAGAGATTAATAGGGATGGCGGTAGCAGACCATCCTGCTGTGAAAGAACGGTTAAAATCAGGCATTATAGCCATTATTGCAGGCACCACCAATGGATATGTAGCGGAAGAAATATTGCAGTCCATACGGCAAGAGAAAGGATTCAGCAGAGACGCTTTCTTTAGAGGAATAACCGCCTCACCATTACAACCTACAGACATCACCGGCAAATTACCTGAACAGAGGTTCAACGGCGATGTCATTATCGTCAACGGAGAATGGCAAAAAGGAAAGACCGTCTTTGATGCAATAGAACTGATGAGTGCAGGTGATATTATAATCAAAGGAGCAAATGCCCTGAATATAGACGACAGAAAAGCAGGGATACTTATCGGAGATGCAAAGGCAGGAACCATAGGAATAGCATTGCCTAATATTATAGGAAAAACATTGCGTCTTATAATTCCTGTAGGGCTTGAAAAACGGATATACGGGAATATAGATATGCTCGCTATGAAAGTGAACACACCTGGAATAGAAGGGCCGCGCCTCTTTCCTGTAAGCGGAGAGATAATCACTGAATTAGAAGCAATACACATCCTTACGGGCGCAAAGGCAGAGTTATTTTCAGCAGGCGGGGTAGCAAATGCGGAAGGTAGTATATGGCTTCTTTTGGAGGGCGCCGAAGGAGCGATTAAAAAAGCGACAGGTATTATTGAATCAATATCCAAAGAACCGCCTTTTACGCTGACAAGCGATAAAGATAAGGCATAACCAAGTAAACCGTGGAAAGGAAGGGAGAGATGGATAAAAAAACAGTGGAAGGAAGAAAATTGGCATGGCTTTCTTATTTAGGGATTTTGCTATTAATACCGCTTCTCGCCAATGAAGATGATAATGAGTTTTCAAAATTCCATGTGAAACAGGGTATAGTTCTTCTTGTAGTTTCAATCATATGGCGAGTAATATGCGTCATATTGAACAGGATACCTTTTATGAGACCTGTCTGTTTAGTAGGTATGTTATTCCTTGTTATACTAATGATAATAGGAATAATTAACGCCCTACAGGGTAAGACAGAACCGCTCCCCGTCATAGGGGAATATGCGAACAAGATACAGTTCTAAAAACACAGTTAACGAGCGATATCATAAAAACAATCTTGGAATCTCCATTAACATAAGTATATCTCATTCTTTTTCTTTGTCTTATGAAAGATTTATAATACAAAAAAGGGGCTTTGTCTTTTAATTTGTTCGGAGAAGAGTGTGAAAAAACTTTTATCATTCATATCTGCAAGGTGGGGCAAAGAGGGAGGGTACAAGGAACTGTTGATTCTCTCTTTTCCCTTGATATTAAGCACAAGTTCGTGGACTATTCAGCATTTTGTTGACAGATTGTTTCTCTCCCGGTACTCCGTGGAGACCATTGCGGCATCTTTGCCTGCGGGGATGCTGAACAGCACTATTATAAACATATTCGCGGGAACTACCTCTTTTGTAAGCACTTTTGTAGCACAATATTACGGGGCGGAAAGATTAGAGAGGATAGGGAAAATTACATGGCAGGGCATCTACTTCTCTTTTATAGGCGGATTGGTTATGCTTTCGTTAATTCCGTTCGCCCATCTGTTTTTTGCTTTTGCAGGACATCCTCCTGATATAGCCGCTTATGAAACCATCTATTTCAGAATACTCTGTCTTGGCAGTTTCCCTGCAATAGCATCTTCTTCTATTGCAGGATTTTTTTCAGGGAGAGGATATACCCTGCCTGTAATGTGGATAAGTTTCCTTCAAACAGCCATAAATATAGTTTTGGATTATGCCATGATTTTCGGTAAGTGGGGGTTTCCCGAGATGGGAATAGCGGGAGCGGCAATCGCAACGATAATAGCCACTTTTATCGCATTTATCATATACCTTGCTCTTTTCTTGAGAAGCGATGCTCTGTATGCTGTAAAAAAGAATTTTAGGTTTGATTTACCTCTTTTTAAACGACTTTTACATTTCGGGCTGCCTAACAGTATCCAATGGTTTTCAGATACAGCGGGATTTTCTCTATTCCTTCTTTTTGTAGGACGCTTGGGAGTTATTCCGCTTGCCGCTACAAATATCGCATTTAACATCAACACAATCGCATTTATGCCTATGATAGGAATAGGTATGGGAGTAAGTATTCTGGTAGGACAGAATTTAGGTAAAAACAATTCATCTCTCGCAGAAAAAAGCACCTATTCCGGATTCCATATTACTTTCCTTTATATGGGGTTAATTGCTCTTTTTTATATTCTATTCCCTGACACATTTATAAAACCTTTTATTCCGCGGGTATATACGGGTGATTTCACAGAGATGTATCAGACAGCTATTGTTCTTTTAAAATTCGTTGCTTTTTATTCCATCTTTGACACTATGAATATAATATTCGCCTCAGCTTTAAAAGGCGCAGGAGACACAAAATATATCGTCAAAGCTGTTACGCTGGCATCTGTATTCACGCTTATCATCCCCTCGTATGTAGTCATTGTGCTTCTCAAACAGGGTATATATGCGGCATGGATTATAGCAACAATGTATGTGATACTCCTTGGGTTTATCTTTCTATTCCGTTTTCTTAAAGGCAGTTGGAAAAAGATACGGGTGATAGAGGTCTCTGTTATTGAATAAAAATTTTATTATTCTCTTTGCTTTTTGAACAGGCGGGAGATTAGACAATATTTAAAAATATGCTGCGGCATTATAAGAGGTGCGCACATATACCCCGCTTTCAACATGCAAGAACCCCACATCTAACGCTTTTTCCTTATAATATTCAAATTCTTCAGGAGTTAAATATCTCTGAACAGGATAACTTATCTTCTCTGGCGCAAGATACTGCCCTATGCTGAAAAAATCACAGGCGGTAACAGATACATCTTTAATGGTCTCTGTAATCTCCTGTTCTGTCTCTTCCAGTCCCAACATCATACCTGATTTTGTCTTCTGAATCGGGTTTAACTTTTTAATGTTTTTCAATATGCCGAGAGACCTGTTATAGTCGGCTTTCTCACGTAAAACAGTATATAACCGCTGAACTGTCTCTATATTATGTGAGACAACATCAGGGGAAGCGGAAAGAATTGTCTCTATTGCCCTTTCATCTCCATTAAAATCCGGGATTAGAACCTCTATTCTGCCGTTAAACCCAGCCCTTCTTATCTCTTCCACCGTCTCTCTAAAGATGCCTGCGCCGCCATCAGGCAAATCATCCCTCGTCACACTCGTAATAACTACATAATCCATACCTAACATCCTCACTGCCTCCGCTACTCTTGACGGCTCACCATAATCCACAAGGGCGGGTCTCCCTTTTTTCATACTGCAAAAACGGCAGTTTCTTGTGCAAATATCGCCTAATATCAAAAATGTTGTTGTCCTCTTTTTGAAGCATTCCGAGATATTGGGGCATCTGCTCTCCTCGCAGACAGAATGGAGTTTCAATTCACGCAGAATATTTTTTGTCGCCCCTGTCTCCGATAAGATAATCTTTTTCTTGTATAAGTTGCTCTTCATATACCTTTACCGTCTCTTTCTCTTCCAAGGTTAAAGCTTTCTCATTCAATTTCACTGCAAATGTCTTTACAAAGCACTCTTTCAATACGCTTGCAAACTCTTCAAAACTGATGTCTCTCCCTATCTCTGACCTGATATCTGTTGTTTGCTGCGCGGAGAGAGGAAGTTTTTCTTTTACATACTTCAGCACAGGCGCATTATCAAGTATAAGAGGTATGGAACCGTGTTGCATTATTATTTTTTTATGTCTTTTCTGCGCATTACCGCCTATCTTCCTTCTATTGATGAGTATATCGTAGTCCTCAAATGAAGCAAAACAGATTGTTGATTTCTTTTTATTTATATATCCGCTATCTATCGCGAAAACAGGGTTAAGCCCATAATAACGATATGTATTCAGAATAAAAGCGCAGATGGTTTTATATCCTTCCTTGACAACAGCCGGTAAACCAATATCATCGGTAGAGCATACAACCGAATAAGTTGCTTCATTGCCGTGATATATTATGCCTCCGCCGGTGCTCCTCCTGACAAACGAGATTCCGTCCTTATAACAGGCGGGTATATCAAGAACTTCCTCCGCATTTTGAGAATACCCATAACTGAAGCCATGAGGGCGCCACCTGTATATTCTGAACAAGGGAATACTATCTTTTCTGTAAAAGTCAATCATAGCCCTATCTACAGCCATATTGGTATAAGGATTGGTATCTTCTGAAAAGATATGCCGCCATACCCTCATTTTTTATTCCACCTGAGGTTCAAATCCCTTGCCGCTTTTACTTCATCAGGTCTGCTTATAGGAGTGTTGTCCGGGAATCCTGCAAACCTTTCAGGATGGGTTTCAGCAAGTTTTGCCGCTTCTTTCATTACAGCAATAAAGTGGTCCAGTGTATCTTTGCTTTCTGTCTCCGTCGGCTCAACCATCAGCGCCTCTTTTACTATCAGAGGGAAATATACCGTAGGCGGGTGGATACCTTGGTCTATAAGAAATTTTGCTATATCTATAGCGCTAACACCTTTTTCTTTTTGCCATTCTGCTGAAAAGACACACTCGTGCATACAGGGTTTGTCATAAGGCAGTTTATAATCCTTTTTCAATTTTTCTTTTATATAGTTAGCGTTAAGCACCGCTTTCTCCGCAACATCTATTAGGCCTTCCCTGCCAAGCAAAAGTATATAAGCATATGCCTTTACTATGACACCAAAGTTTCCGTAAAAAGGCGAAATATATCCAATGGACTCAGGATA
>JAAYXZ010000025.1 GCA_012515635.1 Elusimicrobiota bacterium | reverse complement strand
ATATCTAACAAAGTAAAAGGTATTGCATATACATTGACAATGGTTCTATTTTTTTCAGGTTGAGCAAAATCAAAAGAAAAGAAGAATCTATCAATACTTTCAGGGAATGTATCTTCCATCTCGGACGGCATTACCATATTTATCTTTCTTCTGCTTCTGAAAGGAAACTCCATCCTTCTAAAGACAAGTTGCGGCTTTGATATAATAACATTCAGGACATCAAGGCGTTTTTTTTCCAAAAATGCCTCAATCTCATCAACATTAAACTCCCCTGCCTCTGTATCAACCCCTGTGATTCTATATACAATCTTCTCACCCAGCCAGTAGAAAATCCCTACACTCATTTCATCTCCATCTTTACAGTGTCCATTGATTTATCTGTCCTTAGCACATACGCCCTTGCTTCTTTTTTATACCCTTCTGCATCTATAACACGGGATGTTATCGCAAAATAGTTGCTTTTGAATACAATAATAGCGCGATATTTCAAATATGCTTCCTTATTAACCTCAAGCATAAACTTCTCTTCTACAGGTCTTCTTTCTCTCTCTGCTATTATCTTGTCAATATTTTCCCCTGAAAACCCCAAAGCATTTAATACCTCCAACTGACAGGTATTCACATTAATTTTACCATTGGAGAAGGAAGTAATAAAGTTTATAAGCCCTTTTGTCTCATCATCCCCGAAAACTATCTCCTCTGTAAAACCGCTCACAAGGATAATCTCCGCAGGGGTATAAAGCGCCCGATTAGGCACGGTATAAGCAAATCCCGCTGTCCTGTAAAAGATGGATTCCGCACCCTCAACCCTCGGTATATCGTCTTCGTCTATCCAATCAAGCAGCGCATCGGACAAACGCGTAGGATAACCCATCACAGAAAAAAACCTTTTATACACCTCTAACAGACGCGTATTAACCTCACCTCTCCCGGGACCAAAAATTATGTTCGGATTTATCTTCCCGCTCTCATCCTCTATGGTTATCTCTATCTCTCTGCCATCTATCTCATACTGCTTTTGTATATAGCCGGGAACCTCCGTAATAATATGCCGTGTTTGCGTTGTATCAAGCAGAACCTTTCCCATCCTTATACCCATCTCCGCAAGGTTTTCCATCTCATTGTTTCTCTGCGCCCCCGAAAATACAGATATATACTCTTTTGCGCGGACACTCAAAAACATAGCCATTACAGAAATCGCCGCTGTAAATGCCAAAACAATCACTATAACAACCCCTTTATTTCCCTTTTTCATCTATCACTGCCCCATATATCACCGCAGGAAAAAAATACTTCTCTGTCCCGCGTATTATCTCTATTCCGACCGCTTTTATACTCTCTGGGCTATCTGCATACTCCTGCCATACCCCATCCGAAAAGAAGAGAAAACTTATACTGTCGTATTCATCCATAACCGGAAAAGTGAAAGAATAATCGCTAATCAGGTTTTCCTGTTTCCTTAAAAGTTTTTCTGCATTTTCAGTTGTCTTATTTACGGTATATGTTATCTTCACTGGATATGCCGTTTCTCCTGTTGTTGTAATGAATGATATCTCTTTTAAATCAAAAGATGTCTCATCGTTTTTTTCCCGTATCATACTTTTAACTTCTCCGCTGAATTTATTGACGAACCTGAACATTATCTCGGAAGATTTCATCCTCTGCTGAATCTTTTGGGTGGTATTGCTCACAGAAAAAAACGTAGCATACATCACAGCAAACAACAAAAACACTAAAACTACGGTAATCAACATCTCAACAAGCGTAAACCCTTGCCTTCTCTTATAAATCATTCTTTTCCGCCTTCTTTTGATTGCACAAACCCGCTGAGAACAGAATACTCTCCATGCGGGGATTTAACCGTAAGTTTATACGGGGAAAATGTAATATTGTATTCTGTATCCGTAATGGCAATATCCGTCAGCGCAATCTCCCACAGATACTCTTGATATGGCTCAGGGAAGGAACCGTTTCTCTCTCTTTCTATATCCGTAATACCCAATTCGCACTCTTCTGTCTTAACCTTTGCCAGCAGAATCAGGTTTTTTTCATCATTGATTATCTGCATATGTCTTGAAGCAATAAAACAGGTATTTAATGCAACTGTCCCCGCTATGGCAAAGATAGACAGGGCTATCATAACCTCTAAAAGAGTTAGCCCTCTTTTAGAAAATATAGTTTTGCTCAAAGTTTGCCTCTCCTTTAATTACTTCGGGGGATATCGTGTACGGATTAAGAAAAATTGTAAATATATCCCCGCTCTCTATCTCTTCCAGTAAAATCTTCCCGTATTCTTTAGAACCGTCAGGATAAAAAAGAAATATTATCAGCCCTGAAGACACCTCCCCTTCAGAGTTTTGCGCATTGATAAACATCAACGGTATCTGAGTAAAAGCGATTTCCCCCATCCATTCCCCGTCGGCATCTTTTTCTATCTTCTGTTCCGCTATAACCGCATAAGAATTGGTATCAATATCCAGCACTAACAACATCTTCTCTCTCTGCTCTATCGCATATCTTGATATCTCTTCTATTATGCCCGCAAATACAAACGCATCCCCGCTTTCTTCTTTAGGAATGATGTTTTTAATCACAG
Organism: Elusimicrobiota bacterium; assembly: GCA_012515635.1. Taxonomy (GTDB): domain Bacteria; phylum Ratteibacteria; class UBA8468; order B48-G9; family JAFGKM01; genus JAAYXZ01. The sequence goes on along the minus strand of JAAYXZ010000025.1, from coordinate 9,233 downwards.
GAAACACGAGATATAAAAAAAGACCTATGATAAGAATTACAGAGAGCAGTTCAATAAACGTATATCCATGCTTATATTTTGGAACTTGATATGTCTGCATCAGGTCCTTCGCCACCTTCCCTTCCGTCTCTCCCAAAAGAGATTATTTCAAAGTCCTCGCTCTGACTCCCCGGCGACAGATAAATAAAGGCATTTCCCCATGCGTCTTGCGGAAGTATGTTTTTTTCAAGATAACCGCCCTCTTTCCATTTAGACGGAATCCTTCCAACCATCGGCTGCTCAACAAGCGCCTGCAAGCCCTGCTCTGTCTCCGGATAAAACCCGTTATCAAGGTAGAATAGCCGTAATGCTTGCTCTAAGTTCTTTATCTGTATCTGGGTTGCTGTTATACGCGCCTCATCTATCCGCCCGAAAAATCTTGGCATTACCGTCATCGCAAGAATACCAAGAATCACAATAACCGCCATCAACTCTATAAACGTAAACCCGTTTCTTAAAACCTTTCTGTTTTTTCTCATTCCTATCTCCTGTTGATTCCTTGTCTTTCCGTAAAATTCAGTTGTTCTCTTCCTGTTATTTTTCTCTCTGCTTTACCATTACCTTATGGACTGGCTTATCTGGAATATCGGAAGAAGTATTGCAAGAACTATAATTCCGACAATCACGCCCATAAACAGTATCATTATCGGCTCAATAAAATTAGCCAGACGCACAGAACTCTGGGAGACATCCTCTTCATAAATCTCCCCTATTTTATTTAACATCTCCACAAGAGAGCCGCTTCTCTCTCCTGCGCTTACAAGTTGCGCAACCAACGCAGGAAAATACCTGCTATTCCTGAAAGATGCCGCAAGAGACCCTCCCTTTGACAGAGATTCAATTATATCCTCCACATCCTGTTTTAACAGGCGGCTGGACAACACCTGTTTCGCTATCTGCAACGACTCTATTATATCTACCCCGCCATTTATAAGCGTAGCGGTAGTAGTGGAAAACATAGCAAGTTCTCTCTTAAGAAGTATATTACTCACAAAAGGCACACGAAATCTTATAAAATCCTTTATCTCTTCCCCCATTTTAGATGCAAGCAATTTTTTTCTTCCCGCATATATCAAAGACAGACCTGCAATAATATAGAGCCATCCTATCTTGAAGAGATGACTGGTTTTTATAAGGATAAGCGTCGGTAAAGGTAACGGTATATTTATCTGGGCAAACATCTTCGTTATTGTCGGCGCTACGAAAGAGAGCATAAAAATGACTACCGCAACAGATACAACAAGCATAAACAGAGGATAACTCATTATGCCTTTGATACGGTTTTTGAACCGATACTTCTTTTCAAGGAAATCCGCAATCTTAACAAGAATCTCATCAAGAGTCCCTGTCTCTTCCCCTGCCCGCACCATAGAAATAATCATCTCAGAGAAAATGGATGGAAACTCCCTCAACGCATCCGAAAAATTCTTGCCTTCCCTTATCTCTCTCTGTATATCCTGAAACACCTTTTTCAATCTTGCCTGCCTTATCTGTGAGATTACACCTGTAAGGCATTCATCCAGCGGGAGTTTTGAACTAACAAAAGTTGCGAGTTCACGGATAGCCACAATAATATCTTCTTCTCTGACGCCTGTTTGGAAGTGTGACGGGGGCGGGACATCTTCTTTTATTTCTATGACATACAGATTGTTTTCTTTTAAGGTTTTTTTGACCTTCTTTATATCATCTCCAGCAATTGTTCCTGAGATTTTCTTTCCGTTTTTATCAAGGACAGTATAGATATAGGTATTCATCAATTATAAGTTAAAACTAAGATACATATTATATTTGAAAATCCTTCCGGTTGTTTTAAACACCCACCTTCGGACTCTGCAAATTTTTTATATTTCTAACTCTTTACTGCTTACTCTCAGATGCCTCTTTATTCTTATATTCTTCTATAACCTTCTCTTGAATATAATCCCGAAACTCTGTTTTTATTGGATGGGCAAGATCTCTATGTTGCTGAGAAGGAGCATCCTGCATCTCCTCTGGTTTTTCCAACGGGTCTAATTTAGTGCCGCAGGAACCGCAGAATTTATTCGTAACAGCATTTTTAAATCCGCATTGAAGGCAATTTCGCTGCATTTTTTTACTGGGCATAGCAACAAAAAGCCCCCTCTTCCCTTCTATAATCCTGATATCCCTCACAACAAACACATCATCAAATGTCACAGAAGCATAAGCCCTTAATCTGCTGTTAGATCTACTTACAAGTGATATTCTTGTCTCAGTAATCTGCATTATAACCTCCCTTTCTAAGAAGTTTGTATACTCTCAACAACATATCCTCGCCAGCCATCTATATTCAAGATTTTAGACATCTCTTCCGCATCCTCTTTACACAAAAACACAGAGAACAAGGTTCCTCCGCTTCCCGACACAAAAAACCTCTTCCCCGTTCTCCTCTCCGCTCTCTCTTTCACCTCCTTTCCCTCTCTCCATAATGAAAAATACGACATATCCAAACGATTAAACATATTTGCTTCTATTCCCGCTATATCTCTTCTCATAATGCATTCATTAAGGATTTTAATCTTGCGCGCTCCTTCTGTCAAGTCCCCTTGCTTTTTCAGAGCGTCATTCTCTCTGTAAACATCCCCTGTTGAGACAGAAAAAGGAGGTACTAAAAAATAATACGCCAATGTGTGTGGAGATACGCCTTTAACGGTTATTTTCTCACCGAATCCTTCTACCAGACATCTTTTACCCATAATAAAAAGAGGCACATCGCTTCCTATCTTCAACGCTATCTCCATAAGCATCTTGTTTGAAGCCCTGATTTTCCACATCTCTGCAAGGGCTTTTATGACAGTAGCGGCATTGGAACTCCCTCCGCCAAGACCGCCGCCGGGAGGTATTTTTTTATTTATGGTAATTCTTACATTTTTTTCTATACGGAATATTTCTTTAAGGGCAGCGATACTCTTTGTAACGGTATTTTTATCAGGTATGCTCCATTCGGAAAGGAATTTTACTTCTGTGCAGGCAGACTCTTCCAGTTCAACGATATCATAAAGGTCCACTACATCCACAAGGGAGATAATTCTATGCAACCCTCCTTCATAAGAACCCGTTTCAAGAAAAAGATTAATCTTCGCCGGAGAAAGAACTTTCATCATTTTCCGAAGGTATTTTACAATCAGGTTTTTTAGCCACTTTTACAAGCGCAGGCCTTATAATCCTGTTATGAAAGGAGTATCCACTTCTGATTTCCTCTATAATCTCTCCTTCCTTACAATCATTTTTCTCTATGGTTTCCACTGCTTCATGGCACCCGGGGTCAAAGCACACTCCCCTGACATCTATCCTTCTCACCCCTACGCTTTCCAAAAATTTAGTAAACTCCTGTTTCAGCATCTCCACACCCTTATGGATTACATCATACGATATGGTATTGTTCATCTGTTTCAACACCCCTTCAAATACATCCTCAAAAGGAAGCAGTTGCAATATAAGATTCTCCGTCCCAAATTTAAATATCTCCTGCTTCTCTTTGTCCGCTCTCTTTTTATAGTTATCAAAATCAGCCAGTGTTCGGAGATATTTGTCTTTAAGCAACAACATCTCCTCCTCTATCTCTTTAAGTTTATTCTCCAGCGCTTGAACTTTTTTCGCTTCCTCTCTCAAATTATTCAGGTCTTCCTCTTGTACCATAATCTTACCTTTGCCTTCCTTACTCATACAGACGCACCCCCATCAAAATCTTGGACTTCTATCATAGTTTTTCGCACCTTACATCTTTAACGGATAAAACCCATTCTCCATGGCGGCCAGTAAATAAAAAGCGCCTTACCTACAAAATTTTTCTTCGGAACAAACCCCCAATACCTGCTATCCCTACTATTTATGCTATTATCCCCCAAAACATAGTAACCTTCAGGGGGAACCTCTATCTCTTCTTCGTTTCCGTAAAAACCTTCACTGTAATATTTTCTTATGGAGATTCTCTCACCTTCAACTACTTCCCCGTTAACAAATATCTTCCCATCTTTTATCATCACCTTTTCGCTGGGAAGCCCTATCATCCTTTTAACAAAATCCCTCTTAGGGTCCTCCGGATACTTGAAAATCACAACCTCCCCTCTCTTCGGTGAACGAATTTTGTATATGATGTTATTAGAGAGAAGTCGGTCACCCACCCTGAGTGTCGGGACCATTGATGTTGACGGTATCTTAAAATTTCCTATAAAAAAAATCCGCACTAACACCGCAATAGCCAACGCCCACACAAGGGACTTAAACCAATCTGCTGTTTTGTTTTTTCGTTTATCTTTTTTTACCATATTATCTCTTTGGAGAACTTTATAGAACTCTAATTTTACACTTTCTTGCTTTTAAAATCAATAAGTTCAAGGTAAACAGAGAGGTATTGTTCCATCATAACCTTATGAGAAAAACGCTCCAACGCCTTTTTATATGCCGCTTTCCCTATCTCATCCCTAAGTTCTCTGTTTTTTAAGAGAGCCACCACTGCAGAAGCAAGTTTTTCAACCGACTTGTATTCTACCAACAGCCCGCTTTTACCTTCTTCTATAATATAAGGGATATCCCCCACAGGAAAAGCAACAGAACTTTTCCCAAGCATCATTGCCTCCAATAAACCCACAGGACATCCTTCCCAAAGCGAGGGAAAGACAAACACATCAAATAGCGGAATAATATCCGCAGGATTATCCATAAAACCGGTAAATATAAAATTCTCTGAAACACCCGTTTTTTTTGCTTCCTTTATTAAGGAATCCTTTAGTTCGCCATCCCCCACTATAATGAATTTTGTATTTGGGCATTCTTTAAGGATTAACGGAGCCGCCATAATAATATATCTATGCCCTTTTGCCTTCCGAAGATTTCCCACCGTTCCGACAATATAATCCGCACCGCTTATACCCAACGGTTCACTTATGGTTTTATCGGGCTTCGGCGCTCTGATACCATTGGGTATTACTCTTATTTTTTTCGGACTTATACCCGCTTTTTCTACCAATACATCCTTCCCCCGATAAGAGTTGGATATAATAATATCTGTCCATTCTGCGGTAAAGCGGTCTAATAACCAATGCCACCGCTTTCGCCAGAGGTCTGTGCTGCGCTGGGAAGATATGACTACAGGAACTCTCAGAATCTTGCCCGCTATTCTCCCCGCAAGGTTTCCGTAAAAAAGAAAAGAGTGGAGGATATCGGGGGACTCTTTATTGATGCGGTATAACAATTTTAGAAAATCAAACGGTCTTCTTTTGAGGTTAAATATCTCTGTCCTTATTCCCCGTCTTTTCAATTCATCTGTGAATTGTCCTGCGCCCTTCATTGCGAAGACCACAGGTGGAAGGAATATATCCCGAGGAAGGTTCTCTATCATCAAGAGAAGCATTCTCTCTGTGCCGCCTATCTCTGAACTCGGTATCAAAAACGATATTTTTATCAGTTTTTCACCTTCCATAGAACGGTTTCAACGGAGCAGAAGGCACCCCTCTGCGAATTTTTTCTATTGCTAAGAGCCCGTTTATACCTGCCGAAGGACTGGAATATCTCTCCACCACATTAACACTTTTGCATTTTTTTATTTTATCAGGGATAGAAAAAATACCGGAGCCTGTAAGCAAAACATTCTTCTCCCCGCACAACCTGTCCAATTCCTCAAATTTTATTCTCTTTATAGGATAATTTCTTTTATAGGCGAATCTTCCGTTAAAAGATGATAGATAGACCTCTTCCCTATAAGCATTGATAATACAAAAAGCAGGCATCTTGAACTCTCTGATTCCGAAAAAAATGCTGTCCATCGCTCCTACGCAGAATATCTTTGCCTCCGTTCCCGCCGCAATACCTTTAGCCGCTCCCATACCCAGCCGCACACCAGTCCATTGTCCGGGACCATAAGAGACCACAAGCAATTCAAGTTCTGATGGCTTGACATTGTTCTCTTTCAAGAGGATATCTATTGATGAGATTAATCTGCGGGCGGCATCGGATGTTTGAAATCTATGCTCTGAACAAATTTTATCATCTTCAAGAAGCGCCACACTGCATACTTCTGAAGTGGTTTCTATAGACAAGACCTTCATTAGTTAAACTCGCTAAGAATATTGGTTATAGTTTCTGTGTTCAGGGTTGCCCCGGGAGAGAGTTTTTTTTCTCCAATAAGAGACATCCGCGCCTTCCCAAGCGCCACCCTGCCTTCAAGGTATACAGGCAAACGTTTATTATCAGCAGTAAGCCATAAATCCATCGCCCCTTTAGTAAAAAACCCTGTATCGCTTTTTGCCTGTGGTTGAAGCACATAAACATCACCTTTCCCTTTACAGGGAATATTCACGGTCTTCTTTCCCAATGTTTGAATAGTTAGGTCCCATATATCTCTCATTGCTATGGGAATAGTAAAAGAAGATGAGTTATCAAGGTCTAAAGTTCTCACAACATAAAATATGGAGATGCTATCATGCGCAGTATGCGGAAGAGAGAGGGTCTTTTCTTTGGTGCTATAAAGTTTTCCTTTGTCGTATTTTTTATACTGGGTAAAATATTTTTTATTCTTCCAGTCAAAACGGATTTCAAGAATATCTTCCTTCCCGTCGCTGCTCTTACCATATTGGTAATAATAGTAGGGTTGTAATGTCTCTTTATCAAGATATGCATCCATCCTGTATAAACTCATTTTTGAACCCAGAAAACTTTTATCAGGAATACTAAGCCCTAAAATATGATATACATCCCCAAAACTATTGTTTATACCACTACAGGCAAGCATCCCTTTGCCGACACCTATGGAATTCCATGACATTTGATATACAAGACACTCTCCATTCCAAAGTTCAAGCGCGGGTATATAACAAGCATCAACTGAAGGTTGCGTTTTATCTTTTCCGTTCTTGGGTACCGGCTGCGCTGTTTCATCTGGCAGGTCTTTCTTTGCTATTAACAGTTCTTCCTTCTCCTGCTGAATAACCGCTCTTTCATCAGGAGTTATCTCTTCTTCGCGTATTGTATCGGGGAACGCTATCTCTTCGCTTTCAACAACCTCTTTTTCTTCGCGCAAAACAGCAAAGATATCCAGCGGTCTTCTTCTTTTCAACAGTTTTATGCTATGTCCCTCTTCTTCAGGCAATTCAGGCGAGATATAAACCTCGCCCGGCGATGTCTGGGAAACCTCTTCCTTTAATTGTTCCCTGGAGATTCCTCTTTTAGAAGATGCGCATCCTGTAAGCAGAATACAACATATCATTACACCCAGAATAATTATTAGATTTTTTTTCATTATCTGATTCTCTTTTATATTACATTTTACCTTTTACTTACTTATGTCGCAACCGGTTACATATGTAATCTGCCATTAAGATAGCCAATATAGTCACGAACTCCCTCTTCAAGTTCTGTGAAACCGCCCATAAAACCCGCGCTCCTCAATTTTTTCGTATCCGCCTCCGTAAAATATTGGTATTTATCCCTATCTATCTCCTGCGGCATATCTACATACTCTATAGAAGGAGAAACCCCTAAACAAGCAAATACCGCATTTACAAGGTCATTAAAACTCCGCGCTTTCCCTGTCCCTGTATTGTATATCCCATGTCTTTCAGGATGGTTAAGAAAAAACAGCGCCACATCCACCACATCCTTAATATAAACAAAGTCCCTCTTCTGCTCTCCGTCCCGTATGCCCGGTTTATACGACTTGAAAAGTTTTTTTCTTCCCGTCTTTTGTATCTCCTCATACGCCTTAATAACAACACTGCGCATTTCACCCTTATGATATTCATTAGGACCAAAGACATTAAAAAATTTGAAGCCCGTTACCTTGTCAACAAAACCGTTAGCAATTATCCAAAGGTCAAAGAGATGTTTTGACAATCCGTATATATTAAGCGGTTTGAGTTTTTTGGTCTCCTCATCCTCATCAGAAAAACCGTTCTCACCCGCCCCGTATGTAGCCGCAGAAGACGCATAGAGAAACCGCTTTCCTCCGTATAATATCCACTTTGCAAGTGTTACGCTGTAATAATAGTTATTAAAAAACATATGTTCAACATCATAGTTTATCGTTGACGAACAAGCGCCAAAATGTATCATACTGTCAGGAAGTTCCATCTTCCCGTCTTTGACGAGATATAAAAACTTATTTTTTTCTATAACATCTTTGAATCTCTTGCCGGCAATATTTTTTTCCTTCTCAGGCGCGGGAGTATCCACTATGATAATATCAGTGTAGCCCTCCTCGTTAAGCCCTTTAAGAAGACAACTGCCAATAAACCCCATCCCCCCTGTAAGTATAATCTTCATATCTTTGTTCTCTTTATTTTTTCCGCTATTTTAGTAGTTGAAGCGCCCTTCACCACAGGAAATATAAACACCTTGCCGCCATACCCTTCCACAATATCCCTGCCCACAACCTCTTCTTTTATGTAATCACCGCCCTTCACTAAAACATTGGGCTTTATTATCTTTATAAGTTCGTAAGGTGTGTCCTGCGGGAAAAGAACAACATAATCAACCATCTCAAGAGCGGATATAACCTCCGCCCTTTCCATCTCTTTAAAAAACGGTCTTTCCTTGCCTTTCAGTCGCCTTACAGAAGCATCGGTGTTAAGGCCTATTATAAGAACATCTCCCAGAGATTTTGCCTTTTTTAATAGCCGTATATGCCCCTTATGCAGTATATCAAAACACCCATTGGTGAAGACCGCCTTCCTGCCTGTTTGTTTCAACCGCCCCGCTATCCCTTCTATCTCTTTAAAATCTTTTAGTTTCTTCATTAAACTATGTCTATGTACTCTTTTGCCAAAACATCCCTGAAGGTTTCCCTTAACTCTCTTTGACTCGTAAAAGCAGTCCCGAGTTTAGCCACAGTTATACCTGCCGCTATATTGGAGATTATCGCCGCCTCTACAACAGATGCGCCTGCTAAAAGCGAAAGAGTAAAAACCGCAATCACTGTATCGCCTGCGCCTGTTACATCAAACACCTCTCTTGCCACCGTAGGTATGCGCATAATTCTCCCTTTCTTTTCAAACAGCATCATACCGTCTTTCCCAAGAGTAATAATCAGGTTTTCACACATTAAAGACCTTATAATGTTTTTTCCGAGTTTTTTTATATCTTCAGGTGTATTCGGCTCGTTAATACGCATAAACTCACTTGCCTCCGCCCTGTTAGGCGTAATACAGGTAACATCCTTATAATAAGGGAAATGCTCAACT
>JAAYXZ010000024.1 GCA_012515635.1 Elusimicrobiota bacterium | reverse complement strand
CCAACCGCATCCAGGCATCGGGGTAACCGCTTCCGAAGAAAAAACCGTAGATATCTCAATTGAGAGAATTGCTTATGAATGCGGGGCTGACAAAGTGTTGGTAATAGACCCTCGCAAAATCAAAGAGTCCATTGATGCATTAAAGACAATAAAAACAATGAAGGGCGTTCGGGTAATAGTAGCAAAGAGCCCCTGCGTTCTTCTTGAAAAACAGCGCCGTTCCCAATTTCGGGTAGATACTGAGGTTTGCAGAGGTTGTAATCTCTGCCTTGATATTAAATGCTCTGCCATCAATATCGCCGACAACAAAGCGGAGATATCCGCTTACTGTAATAACTGCGGGATGTGCGCAGAGATATGCCCTTTCGGAGCGATAAAAGAAGATGAATAACAAATGTGATTTGCTGATAGCAGGTGTAGGCGGACAAGGGATAGTGCTCTCATCCATAGTCCTCGGAGATGCCTGTATTATGGAAGGAATGCCTGTAAAAGGGGCGGAGGTCCACGGAATGGCGCAGAGAGGCGGTTCTGTAGAGACGCATATACGGATGGGCTCTTCTTACGGCCCGATGATACCTTATGGATGCGCCGATATTCTTATCGCATTAGAGCCGCTTGAAGGCGCCAGATACTCTTATTATCTTAAAAAAGGCGGTATAGCAATAATCAATACTTTTCAGATACCGGTCTTAGGAAAGACCTATCAAACACAAGACGCGCTGTATATCATTAAAAAGGTTACACGAAATATAATCGCCGAAGATTTCACATCCCGCTCTATTAAGGTTGGCTCTGCTAAAACCCTTAACATATTTATGTTGGGGGTAGCGCTCAGGTTTATGCCTCTAAAAAAAGAGAGTATGGAGAGAGTGATAAGAACAAGCATAAAAAAGAAGTTTGTAGATATGAACCTTGCCTCTTTTCTTGCAGGATGCGGATATAGTAAATAGACCGCTACAATACATACGCTCTCAATACGACAACGGCGGCAACTCACCTAAACTGATACAGAATATCATCCCCCACCGGCTCTGTTGCCATCGCTTCAGTCTCTACCCTGCCGTTAGGTCCAGCGGAGTAAATAATCATCACCTTTTGGGTATCGTCATACGCTACAAGATACGGTCTGCCCCATGGGTCTAATGGCGTCCCATAAGGAACTTTGCCACCAAGGCTTAGCCATCCGCCGGCATCAACTTCAGGAAGAGAGCCGTTATCTGCTTGGTATATCACCTTTGACTGGAATACCTGATAAGGTCCGTCCCATCCCGGCGCTGTCGATTCAGTTAACTGAGATTCATGCCCCGTGCTATCCTTATTGTTATCTCTATCATAATACGCAAACACTGTCTCTGAAAAAGTGGATGCATCCTCCGTTGCCAAATCAATAAAAATATCTTCACTATCTTCATCAACTATAGGACAAGCTAAAGACCTTAATTCAACATAGAGCCCTGTATCAAGCCGCGCCATAGTCATAGCGCTCGCCAGCCCTGCAATCTCCGCTTCCGCTTTGCTTTGTAACGCCTTTGTACGCCCTTTCCTTATCGCTGGCATCAACATCCCTGCAAGAATCGCTACAATAGCTATCACTACCAGTAATTCTATAAGTGTAAATCCTCTCCTCTCCATTTTTCCCTCCCTTTTGCTATTCGCCCCACGCTTCTCTTTCATCTTGAGTATTAATTATAACGGAATAAGTTGTATCAGGATTGCTGTTATCTACCTGACAAGCAACTGTAGGGAATGTATCAGATAATAGAAGGTCTTCCTTTGCGTATACAATCTCCGCTAAATTAACCCCCCGGACAGAACCGTCAAAGTATAAGGTATTAATGCATAAGGTATTAATTCCTATATGATGATGTCCCTTTGTCCTGTCGCTTATCATCGGAACTGGCTCTGATTTGCTGTTCCCTGTTGTAAGCCCGAATACAAACGCATAAGAAGCTTCCCATGAATTTCTTTTCTTTGTCTCTGGGCCATCACCTATATCGCCGTCTGGCTTGGGAATACCCAGAATGCCTGCGCCGGGACACCAAAAGACCTGATTGGATTTCATATAATAGGGGTATATCGCCATATCCCCTACGAAGAGCGCTTCTTTGTTATCAGGGAACCTCTCAAAGTTGTCAGCGGCGTACATCTCGTATGCTATAGCAAACTGCCTCAAATTATTCATACACACGGTTCTTCTTGCTCTTTCCCTTGCCTGAGACAATGCAGGAAGCAGCATAGCCGCAAGAATAGTCATTATT
>JAAYXZ010000023.1 GCA_012515635.1 Elusimicrobiota bacterium | reverse complement strand
GGACTTATCGGCGATACAAGGGGTATCTCCGACGAAGTATTCAAAATTCTTCCAGGGGTAGGGGAAGTAATAAGTATTTTGAAAGACTACAAACTGGCAAGCAGAGAGTTTCATCCTGCTGATACAGTTATAAAAGTAGGAGACGTAACAATAGGGGGCTATACTACTGTTGTTATTGCAGGACCCTGTTCCGTTGAGAGCGAAAAGCAACTGTTAAAGTCAGCGGAGTTTATTAAAAAAAGCGGCGGCAAGATATTGAGAGGCGGCGCCTTCAAACCAAGGACATCGCCTTACGCTTTCTCGGGACTGGGAGTGGAAGGACTTCGGATATTGAAAAACATCAAGGAAAAGACCGGACTTCCCATTATTACTGAAGTGCTGTCCCCCGAAGATGTTGATGGAACAAAAGAAGTTGCGGATATTCTTCAGATAGGCGCAAGAAATATGTTTAACTACCGTCTTTTACAGAAGGTAGGCAAGATAAATAAACCCGTTATGTTAAAACGGGCTTTCTCCGCCACTATAATTGAGTTTCTTAACTGTGCGGAATATATTTTAAAGGAAGGGAATAAAAAAGTGATATTATGCGAACGGGGCATACGGTCATTTGATTCCACATTCACCAGAAACACTCTTGACCTTTCTGCGGTGGCTGTATTGAAGAGAGAGACACACCTGCCTGTATTTGTAGACCCCAGTCATGGGACAGGCAAAAGAGACCTTGTAATCCCTATGAGTAAGGCATCTATAGCGGCAGGGGCAAACGGATTAATGATAGAGGTCCATCCATCTCCGGAAAAAGCATTATCAGACGGATATCAGTCGTTAACTCTTGAAATGTTTGCCCAACTTATGAAAGAGGTTGCACCTATAGCAAAAATCATGGGAAGCAAAATATAAATAAAGGAGTTGTTATGAAAAAAATTAAATTTGGGGTCATAGGAGCAGGCGGAATAGCACAGACAGCGCACATTCCTTCTCTAAAAAGAATTGAAGAGGCGGAGATAACAGCAATAGCGGACATAAACCAAGAAAAACTTCTATATGTAAAAGATACATTTGATATAAAAAACACATTTACTGATTGGGAAAAAATGTTGGAGACAGATATAGATGCCGTTGTTGTCGCTTCCCCCAATACTTTTCATGCGCAACATTCTATAAGAGCAATGGAGAGTGGCAAGGACGTTCTGTGTGAAAAACCGATAAGTCTTACGGCAAAAGATGTTCTGGATATCTTTCAAACAGCAGATAAGACAAACAAGATATTTATGGCTGGTCTTCCTAAAAGATTTTCAGGAGAAGCAAAGGTTTTGAAACCTATGATAGAGAGAGGAGAGTTCGGAGAGATTTATTACCTAAAAGCATCTTATTTAAGAAGACGGGGCATCCCGGGACTGGGAACATGGTTCACAAGCAAAAAACTTGCCGGCGGCGGTCCTATGTTAGATGTAGGCGTTCATATGCTTGACCTTATTCTCTATCTGGCAGGAGCGCCTGAACCAGAGATAGTTATGGGCGCTACTTATGAAAAATTTAAAGACAGCGCCATTGACGGCGGTTGGCCGCCTATAGAGACAAGAAAAGGAGATATCTCTACAGGAAAAATGGAGGTGGAAGACCTTGCCTGCGGCTTTGTAAAACTATCTAACGGAGCAACATTGGTTATTGAAGCCAGTTGGTCAGGGAACTCTGAAGCAGGATTAAAGGCAAGTCTATTCGGAACACTTGCAGGAGTCAGTATGCCTGACCCTTCAGACCCTAAAAATCCTGTGAGAATATTCTCTGAAAACAACGGAGTTCTCACGGATATACTGCCTGAGATTCCCACTACCGATGTTTTTTATGAAGAGATGCTGCATTTTATTGATTGCGTAAAAACAAGGAAAGAACCCTTGATTAAGAAAAAAGAGGTTGTTTCTGTTGTGAAAATAATTGAAAACATCTATAAATCTGCCGAGACAGGAAAGCCGATTATTCTTTAAACAATAATAGCAGTACAGAGGAGCAAGGCAACAGAATGGATAAGATATCTATTGAAACGTTAAAGGTTTTAAGGAGACGCAGAAGTATAAGACGCTATCAGAAAAAAGAGGTCCCCGCAGAGATAATACAGGATATTATTGACTGCGCAAGATATGCCCCCACAGCAAGAAATGTACAACCATGGAGATTCGTAGTGATTACAGATGAGGCGTTAAGACGTAAGATAGCAGAGACCTCCGACCATGGAAAATTTATAGCCGATGCACCTGTATGTATTGCTGTCTTCTGCGAAGACACCAAATATTATATTGAGGATGGCTCTGCCGCCACCACTTATATACTGATTGCGGCAAAGGCATACGGGCTTAGCAGTTGCTGGGTAGCAGGGGATAAAAAACCTTATGCTGAAGATATCAGGAAGATACTAAATGTGCCTTCTTCTCATAATTTGATAAGTATGATAACTATCGGATATTCTTCTGAGGAGACAACATCAGAGCCGCCTAAAAAACCGCTTAAAGATATCTTATTCCCTTCCCCATTCGGAGAGCGACAGGATATACCCTAATACTTCTATCGCTTTTTCGTTGTTACTGGAAGAGAAGACAAGGGTTGTGTCTTCACTTTTATTTGATACTGTTCCATACAGATATTTAACATCAATATTTTCTTCTTTTAGTTTTTCTGCAACTTTATGTAGGGCGCCGGGGCGGTTTTTCAACGACATAACCACCACTTCTCTCTCTTCCGCCTTATATCCCTTTTCAGTAAATAGTTTGAGCAACTTATTATTATCCGAAGTTATAAGATGGATAATAGCATCCCCGCCCATTGTATAGACGCTGATGTCCTCAACATTAACCTCTTTTTCGGATATTAAACTTGAGATGTCAGCAATGGTGCCGACCCTGTCTCTTGCTACAATCTTTAACTCTTTTCTTTTTTTCACTGTTTCCATTCTCCCTCCCTTCAATTTTATTTTACCTGTTCCGTTTTATATTTTACAATAGAAAGCAGAGGAGAGAAAAATAAAAGCGGATATTCCCAAATTTAAGAGTTAAAGTTTTAAGTTAATTACAAGGAGGGGATTATGTACTGCCGAAACTGCGGGAAAGAAGTAGATGATAAAGCAGTGGTCTGTATCAACTGTGGAGTAGCGCCGAGCAACAGCAATAAATACTGTCCGCATTGCGGTGCGCCGACAGACGCAAAGGCAGAGGTCTGTATTAAATGCGGCAGAGGATTGGCATCCTTGTCAACATGCGAAAGAAAAGATTGGACTATAACGCTTATATTATCTATCCTTGTAGGAGAGTTTGGGATAGACAGGTTTTACACGGGATATGTCGGTCTCGGCATACTTAAACTTCTTACAGGCGGCGGCTGCGGTATATGGTGGCTTATAGATATTATCCTGATTGCCACAGGCAAATACCGCGACAGCAACGGCAACCCACTTATAAAAAAATAATAAGATGGGGAAGAAAACAATTCTTGTTTATAGGATGGTTGTATTATATTTACTCTTGCCTGTTTCTCTGTTTTTCATTCCACTCTCATCCGTGAACAAACTGCATTCTATCTGTCTTTACAAAAACCTGTTTGAAATAGAGTGTCCCGGCTGCGGAATAACAAGAGCGGTATTATACGTAATTCATTGCCGCTTATCCGAAGCAATAGCCCTTAACAAACTGATTGTTATCGTATTCCCTTTGCTTGCTTATCTGTTTGTAAGACAATTAATCTGCGACATCAGAAAATTTCAGCGCGCATATAACAACGGAACTGATTGATATACATCTGAATTAACTTGAAATTAAAGGTAATTTACCTTACAATATACTATTATCGGGAGGGCAAAATATGAAAAGAAAATCAGGTTGGGAGATATGGGACAAGAAGACCCAAAAACGGGTATTTGATTTCTGTGAAGGATATAAGGATTTTCTTTCAAAGAATAAAACAGAACGTCTCTTTGTGGCAGGGGCTCTTGATAAGGGAAAGAATCACACTATCAAACCGCTTGATACTTGTAAAAAACTCAAACAAGGAGACATTTTTTACAAGGTCAATAAAGAGAAGGTGCTGGTAATGGGACGAATGGGAGCAAAACCGCTTAAAGACGGCTGTAAATTTATTGTATCACACGTAGATTCTCCCCGCCTTGACCTGAAAACTAATCCTATCTATGAGGATGAGGATATCTGTCTTTTGAAGACCTATTATTATGGCGGTATTAAGAAATATCAGTGGCTTACCATACCGCTGGCAATGTATGGCACCGTTGTTTTCAAGAACGGACAAAAGAGAGAGATTGTAATCGGGGAAAAGGAGACAGACCCTGTATTCTGCATTACAGACCTTTTGCCGCATCTTGGGAAAGACCAAGCAAAAAAGACCATAGAGGACGGATTTCCCGGTGAAAACCTGAACATTATTATCGGCAGTATTCCTTTAAAAGGTAAAGAGAAGGAGAAGACAAAAGAGAATATCCTTAAAATACTGGAAGAGACCTGCGGAATTAAGGAAGATGATTTTATCAGCAGTGAATTTCAGTTTGTTCCCGCAGGGAAGATAAGGGACGCAGGTATTGATAAGAGCATGGTTTTAGGGTATGGGCAGGATGACAGGGTTTGCGCTTATACGAGTATGATGGCGTTTTTTGATACAGACAAAACACCTTATACAACTTTTTGTGTTATGGTTGACCAGGAGGAGATTGGAAGCAGAGGCGCTACATCCGCTCAGTCCGAGTTTTTGAAATATGTTTTAGAGGAAGTTATTGAAAAAGCAGGGGGAAAACCTTCTGATTTCAGAACCGTTATCCAAAACTCAAAAGCAATATCCGCCGATGTGGATACGGTAATAGACCCTAATTATAAGGAGGTCTCCGACCCCCGCAACACAGCAAAATTAGGGCATGGCGTTGTGCTTACGCGAATCACGGGAGGCAGGGGAAAAGGACACAGCATAGAGCCGTCTGCGGAATATATCGCCTATATCAGGGATATCTTTGATAGAGACGGCGTTTTATGGCAACCCGGAGAGATAGGCAAGATAGAGCAGGGCGGGGGTGGAACCATCGCCACTTATATCGCAAGATACAATATTGATACCATTGATTGCGGGACAGGAGTTCTTTCTATGCATGCTCCTTATGAATTAATCAGTAAGGCGGATGTATACTCTACCTATCTTGCATATAAGAGTTTTTATTCAGCAAAAAAATAATCTCTGATAGTAAATGGTAGATGCTCATAATGAAAAAAACAGCATATAAAAACCCTATTCCGACAGTGGATATTATTATAGAGATAGACGGAAACATCGTGATGATACAAAGAAAAAATCATCCTTACGGATGGGCGCTTCCCGGAGGTTTTGTAGATTACGGAGAGACCCTTGAGGATGCGGCTGTGAGAGAAGCGAAAGAAGAGACAGGTCTGGATATTATAGAACTTCAACAATTTCAAACATATTCTTCGCCTGACAGGGACCCGCGCCACCACACCATATCCACAGTATTCACAGGAAAGGGCAGGGGGATATTAAAAGGGTCGGATGATGCAGCGGATGCAAAACTATTCACCAAGAATACTTTACCGAAAGATATTGCCTTTGACCACAGAAAAATACTCAACGATTATTTTAACCATAAAAACAAACTATGAACTTATGGAGTTAAGAACTTATGAATAAAAACATATTAAGCGGAATGAGGCCCACCGGTCCCTTGCATATAGGCCATCTTTTCGGGGCGCTCAAAAACTGGAAAACACTGCAGGACAAAGGATACAACTGTCTCTATATGATAGCCGATTATCATGCGCTTAGCACAGAGTATGCTTCAATGGGCAAAGTAAAAGAGTATGTTGAAGAGGTGGCTATGGACTTTATCGCAGGCGGACTTGACCCGCATAAGTCCACCATATTCGTGCAGTCAATGATTCCCGAACACACAGAACTGCATCTTATATTTTCAATGATAGTGCCTACTCCATGGCTTGAAAGAAACCCTGTGTATAAAGAGCAAAAAAAGCAACTTCAAGCCAAAGATATTAACACTTACGGATTTTTGGGATATCCTGTCTTACAAGCGGCGGATATACTTATATACAAGGCAAAATATGTTCCAATAGGCATAGACCAGATGCCTCATCTGGAACTGACAAGGGAGATAGCAAAAAGGTTTAACTATTTTTACGGAGAGACATTCCCTATACCTGAAGCGCTTCTTACCGAAACCCCAAAAATACCGGGGACAGATAACAGGAAGATGAGCAAATCTTATAACAATTGTATTTATCTTAAAGATTCTCCTGAGGTTATAAAGGAGAAGACAAGCAAGATGTTCACAGACCCTAAACGACTTTACAGGAAAGACCCCGGTCACCCGAAGACCTGTCCTGCATTTATTTATCATAAACTCTTTAACAGCAAAGACAGGGTAGGGGAGATAGAGAAGGAATGTAAGGGCGCTATTATCGGATGCACTGATTGTAAAAAAGAACTCGGAACAGCAATTGTTTCCTATCTTGAAGATATTCAAAGGAAAAGAAAAGAACTTGAAAAAAACAGGGAAGAGTTATGGTCTTTGCTCAAAAACGGCACAAAAAAGGCAAAGAAAATAGCCGAAGAAACAATAACCGAAGTAAAGATAAAGACAGGACTGAAATATGTATAAAAAAACAGGGGACTTGGTTAGAACGGGCATAAAAAAGATTGCTCCTTATATTCCGGGAAAGCCCATAGAAGAACTTCAAAGGACATACGGGATTGAGATAGAAAAGATAGTAAAACTTGCGTCTAATGAAAACCCGCTGGGTCCTTCACCCAAAGCGGTAGAGGCAATAAAGCGATGCGCTGATAAAATTTCAAGATATCCCGAAGGGTCAGGATACTATTTAAAAAACAAAATAGCGGAGGTATTCAACCAACAGCAGGAGACCATTATTCTGGGAAGCGGCTCCAGCGAGATTATCTCTATGGGAATGGAACTTTTTATTAACCAAGGTGAAGAGGTCTTATTCCCAACCCCATCTTTTCTTATTTATAAAATACTTGCCTTAAAGATAGGCGCAACCCCTATTGAGATACCGCTAAAGGATGATTTTTCTTATGACCTGCATATGTTTCTTGACAG
>JAAYXZ010000175.1 GCA_012515635.1 Elusimicrobiota bacterium | reverse complement strand
GGTGTCTGGGGGTATTCTTTAGGGGGGGCGATGGGGATTATTACATCCGCAAAATATAAGGGGATAGATGCTTTGGTGAGTGATTCCGTTTTCGCTAATTTTCCTGAGATGGTTACACATTATTATCAAAACCTTGGGCCTTTGAAATATATTTTTTCTTCTTTTTCCCGTCTGTTGGGAAGATATGTTCTGGGTGTGCGTTTTATTGAAAACAGCCCTGAATATTTTGTAGATAAGATAACATCCCCGATATTGATTATTCATTCGGTGGAAGACGATTTTGTCCCTTATGAGCATGCAAAACGACTTTTTAATAAAGCGCCTGAACCAAAGAAGTTATGGGAAGTTGAAGGGGTTCATATAGGGCTTGACCGCGCATTTACTTCTGAATATCGGGAGACCATTCTTAGTTTTTTCAAACAACATCTTGGAGGATGAGAGTAATCATGAACTATAAAAACAATTTAACTGAAGGACCGATACTGCAATCGTTAATAAGAATTTCATTGCCGATTATCTTTGCGAATTTTTTGCATACCTCTTATCAGTTGATAGATACTTTTTGGGTGGGGCGGCTGGGAAGCGCCGCTATAGCGGCGGTGTCTTTAAGTTTCCCGATTACTTTTTTAATTATCTCTCTGGGAAGCGGATTGACTATGGCAGGGACTATACTTGTTGCTCAATATAAAGGGAAAAATGAAACAGGCGCTGTTGATTATATCTCTGCTCAAACATTGTTAGCTACGGTAATTGTCTCAGCAATTCTTGGCTGTATCGGTTATTTGTCCTCCCCGTTCCTGATTAATATGTTGGGAGCGGACCATAATGTGTATATCAATGCGGTTGATTATTTGCAGGTGTCGTTTCTCGGGACAACGTTTGTTTTCATTTTTATGGTTTTTCAGGCATTGATGAGAGGTGTAGGGGATGTTAAAACACCGATGTATATTGTGCTTACTACCGTGATTTTGAATCTTATTATTGACCCGCTATTTATTTTTGGATATGGACATTTTCCTGCTTTTGGTGTCAAAGGAGCGGCTATCGCTACGATTATTACCCAATTTATTTCCGCCATAGCAGGAATGTATTATATGCTGAATAAAAAATATCAGATACGGATTTATATCAAGAACTTAAAGCCGGATTTTTCTTTAATCAAAAAGATGTTTAAGTTAGGGATTCCCTCCTCTATAGAGCAGTCAGCCGTAGGGCTTGGAATGAGCCTTATGATATTTTTAGTCGCCCGTTTCGGGACAATTACACTTGCGGCTTATGGTATAGGGATAAGAACACAGGGATTTATAGTGATACCAACTCTCGGTCTCTCTATATCTGTTGCCACTCTGGTCGGGCAAAATATAGGCGCAGGGAAGATAGAGAGAGCCGTTAAGACAGTAAGAATAGCGGTAGTTACGGGTTTTGTTTTACTTACCTTTCTCGGGATTATAATATTTTTGTTAGCGCCGCAAATCTCCTCTATGTTTATCCCGGGTGAAATGGAAACAATAATGGCAAGCACTCTATTTATCAGGATAATGGCTTTAACGTTTGGGTTTATAGGCATCCATCATATATTAAACGGCGCTTTTATCGGGTCAGGCAATACCCTTACATCAATGGTGCTTTCTATAATATCCCTATGGTTATTAAGATTTCCTTTTGCATATGTGTTATCCCATTTTACAGGATTAAGAGAGAAAGGGATATGGATTGCCTTTCCTCTTACAAATGTTCTTGGCGCGGCTGTAACCACTCTTTGGTTTATGAGGGGAACTTGGAAGAAAAAGAGGATTACTGAAGAGATAAAGGTAGCCGTAGAGACCGTTAGTGAAGTGTTTATAGAAGAAGGCTTGGGAAATTAGTCCTTCTATAAGGAGAGAGAGTGGAGGATAAGGGATTCGAACCCTTGACACCCAGACTGCCAGCCTGGTGCTCTCCCAGCTGAGCTAATCCCCCATAATATTGAACTTGAGGTAAATTATAACCTTTTGTGGCTTTACTCGTCAAGGATAATAGGAACAATAGAAATTCTTATGCTTTCATCTGTCTGATAATTTGAAGAAACGGACTTGACATAGTAAAATATCTGAAAAGGTCTTAAAAATTTGAAAGGGCGATATGTCCGTATGCAATAAGAAACTGTGTCTTCTTTTTATTTTTCTGTGTAAATGTGTTTTTTCCTCAGAACTTCTCCCTGAACAATCTATTCCTGTCTATTATACAGCTGATAGATTAGAGGTATTGTTTGATTCGGCCGGAGATTCAGAAGAAGTTAATCTGCAGGGAAATGTGAAAATTGCGTTTGAGGATATTATCTTGAGATGTGATAGCGCAACTTTTGAGAAAAACACGGGTAATATATTTGCACAGAAGAATTTATTTATTGAAACCCTTCAGGGGAATATTAAAGCGGATAACATAACATACAATTTAAATGACAGGACAGGGGTTATCTTAAATGCCGTTTTTTCCTCACCTCCCTTTTATGGCAAGGCGGAAAAACTGGAAAAAGACGGCGATGTTTTGTATATTGTTAAAGGATACATAACAACCTGTGATAATGAAAACCCGCACTATAAAATATTAGCAGAACGTATCAAGTATGTAAAAGACGAGTATTTCCAAGCTCAAAGAATGAGATTTGTGCTCGGGGAAAAATTCAGCGTCTTTTATTTTCCGAGATATACCGTTGATGCAAAGACCAAAGAGCCTGTTGTTATGGCAAAGCCGGCGCATACTTCTTATGCGGGAGAAAATCTGGAAATTGTGTTTGCGCAGAGAACAGGCATAAATCAAGATGCGGTGGCAAAAGAACGGATTTTAGTAGGGACAAAAGGATATGGGGCAGGGGCAGGGTTGTATTCTGATACACAGGGATATAGGTATGAAGGATTTCTGTTCAAAAGATGGGGAGAAGGGGATATAGAACCTGCTCTGTTTTGGGAGTTGTTAAAAAACTATGGCTCTGATTATGGAGGAGGGGCTTTTTTGGTTGATTGGCGATATGTAGATAATAACGCCTTTTTTTATGATTTTTTTCACAGCGATTACATAGCGAAATCAAAAACATATAACTATCTTTCTTTTACTCATAACCTCGGTCAAAATATGTTTAACTTTAATTTAAGGGACTCTGCGGAAGATGATTTTTTGAAGATAGATAAATTTCCAGAGATACGTTTTTCCACTCCTTTTTTCCCTATAGGGGGTAGCCGCGTGTTTTTAGGGAATGATTTTCAGTTTACTAATTTTTATAAGGAAGATGATAATTATATCAGAATACTGGATATGCTAACTTTGAAACAACAGATACAAACAGGGGTGTTAACGGTTTCGCCTTACCTTTCGCTTGGCGGTGTAGAATATCTGTGGGAAGAAGAGGATAAATTTAATTTTGTTAGGGAGGCGGGGGTTGGGTTCTCCTCTCTTCTGAAGAAAGAACATAAAAGTTTCACAGAGTATTTTGCGCCTGTTATAACCTGCTTTTATCGTGAACTTGATTATAATAAAGGGGACTTGGAATACTTCGATTTTATTGAGCAAATGGAGAGCGGATACTTTGTGAATATAGGAATAGATTGGTTTTTTAAAAAAGAAAACGATTATATGGGAAGGGTATCACTTGGAAATCTTTATGATATTGAGAAAGACAGGTTTAGTGTCGCTTCCCTAAAGTATGATATTAAACTCACTCCGTCTGTTTATATTGAAGGAAAGAATGAGTGGGATATATCTGGGAAAAAGTATTTGTTAGGAGTTAATGATATAATTTTCAATTCAGGTAAGTCCAGTTATGCAATAGGCGGCAGGTATGATGACGAAAGCAACATATCAGGTATTGAAGGAAGATTTGGTTATAGAAGCAATGAATTCTGGCGATACAGCTTAGGATTGCAATATGATGTTAATGACGCGAATATCGCCAAAACTTCGCTTAATCTGTGGCGTAAACTTCATTGCTGGGAATTGAATTTAAGTGTTTCCGCAAGCAGAGACGATGTCTCTTTTTTTGTAATGATATATCCGCTTATATAGGAGAAAGGAGCTGTAATGTCCGAGATAAAAAGAAAATGTGGAAGGGCTTTGGATGATATAAGAGATATAAAGATATCCAAAGGTATACTGAAATATGCATTAGGGTCTTGTATGATAGAAGTGGGCGATACAAGAGTTCTATGTGCCGTTAATATAGAGGACAAGGTTCCCTTTTTTTTAAAAGGGACAGATAGCGGGTGGCTGACTGCGGAATATGCGCTGCTTCCGTCCTCTACCAGTGAACGAATCACAAGAAACTCCAATCTGGCAGGCAGGAGTCAAGAAATACAGAGGATGATAGGGCGGTCATTAAGGGCTGTGCTGGATTTGAAAAAGATAGGCGAGAGAACAGTGCGGGTGGATTGTGATGTGATTCAGGCAGATGGCGGGACAAGGGCTGCTTCAGTAACAGGGGGGTTTGTGGCTCTTGTTGAGGCGTTGTCAAAACTAAAAAAAGCGCGTTTTTTAAAACTTCCTTTGTTACGGGATTATCTTGCTGCAATAAGCGCAGGTATAGTTTACAAGAAAAAACTTCTTGACCTTGAGTATTATGAGGATGCGGAGGCAAGTGTTGACTTTAATGTGGTAATGACAGGCAAGGGCGAATTAGTGGAGATTCAGGGGACTGCCGAAGGATACCCGTTCACCCAAAAAGACCTGATGGAGTTACTTCAAATAGCCGAGAGTGGAATAAAAAAAATCGTGACGATAGAAAAAGAGGTCTTGAAAGATGACATCGAGCTTTTACTTGGCAACTAAAAACCTGAATAAGGTGTTGGAGATTCGCAATATATTGAGAGACAAGGATATTCTGGTTAAACCTGCGCCTTCCGATATCTCGTTTCCTGAAGAGACAGGCAAGACATTTGAAAAAAACGCTCTTCTCAAAGCGCATTATTTACAAAAATTTCTGGGAAGAGAGTTTGTAGTAGGAGAGGATTCAGGGCTTGTAGTGGAAAAACTGGGAGGATTACCCGGGGTTCTATCGGCAAGATTTGCAGGAGAGCCGTCAGATGACAGGAGAAACATAGAAAAACTACTTGATTTGCTTGCGCCGTATAAAGATATTAAAGAGAGAAAAGCTAAATTTGTTACAGTAGCCGCATTGATTTTTAACGGAAAAGAAGAGGTTTTCAAGGGAGAGGTAGACGGTTTTATAACTTTTGCGCCGCGGGGAAGCAACGGATTTGGATATGACCCTGTCTTTAAGATATATGAAACGGATAAAACATTTGCTGAGTTGACTATGGAAGAGAAGAACAGAATAAGTCACAGAGCTTCTGCTTTTCGGCAACTTGCAGAGTATCTGCTTAATAAGGTAAAATAATTTATTAAGAATAAATAAAGAAGTAAAAAAACAATTTGAAACATGGTGTTTATTGGCGGGGTAGCTCAGTGGCAGAGCAGCCGGCTCATACCCGGTATGTCGGGGGTTCAAATCCCCCCTCCGCTACCAGGCGGATGGTTTTAAAATCGTAATATTCTTAAAATCCTGAAATCTGTGGTATTGTTTCTATTTAATGCTATGACGGAAATTCAAAAACAAAAACTTTTAAGAATTGCAAGAGAGACACTTGAGTGTTTTCTTTCAGGAAGAAAACTTGCTGCTTTAGTGAATGATGACCCTGTATTCCAAGAGAGAAGGGGTGTTTTTGTAACCTTAAAGAAAAAGGATGAATTAAGGGGTTGTATAGGATATATTGAAGGTGTAGGTCCGCTTGCAGAGGCGGTCAGAAAAACATCTATACAGTCCGCTACCGAAGATTCACGTTTTCCTTCGGTTGAGTATAGCGAGTTGGAAGATATCACGATAGAGATATCTGTATTAACTCCGTTGAAAAGAGTTGAAGACGCAGGAGATATTCAACTCGGAAGGGACGGCGTAATAATAAAGAAGGGTTACAGAACAGGCGTTTTCCTTCCGCAGGTAGCAGATGAAACCGGCTGGACTAAAGATGAGTTTTTAAGTAATCTGTGTATGTATAAGGCGGGATTGCCCGCAGATGCATGGCAAGACAAAGAGACAGAGATTTATATCTTTCAGGCAGATGTTTTTTCCGAATAGTTGCAGATAGATGGGGAACAGGAACATAAAACCAGTTTATTGAAAAGATAACAGGGAGGATTTAATGCAGTGTAAATTGATGGAAAAGATTGGTAAAAAAGACAGAACGAAAGAATCGTTGCTTGCGGTTTTATTGCTTATTGTGGCTGTTATTTTCTTTATCTTCGGGGTAGTGAAAAGCAGACAGTCAAGGATTGCTTCTGTAGATATGGATAAGGTGGTGGGGGCGCATCCTGTTATGCAGGAATTGGTAGTCAATTT
>JAAYXZ010000174.1 GCA_012515635.1 Elusimicrobiota bacterium | reverse complement strand
TTTTATTCTGCTTAAAAAGATAGCCGCCACTCCTGTATATGGGTTTGAGAGTGATTGTCTGGGACCATATACATTGAAAAATCTTAAGGCAACCACAGGTATGCCATATGTCTTTCCTATTAACATAGACATCTCTTCCTGTTCTTTTTTAGATATCGCATACATGGAATTGGAGACAAGCGGGGTCTCTTCGGGTGTTGGGAGAGGCCTTAACACGCTTTTACAGGCAGGACACCTTGGTTCCCAGTTATCATGGGATTTCATAGTTTTTGTAAAACTCCGAAGAGGGGGTTTTATTTTTCCGCACTTCTTGCATTCATAAAGCCCTTCGCCGTAGATACTCATTGACGAAGCAATCAATAGTTTTTTAACATTGTGTTTCTCGTTCACTAATACATCAAGCAGGTTTGCTGTCCCTTGTATGTTGGATTCCACATATTTTGAAATCTGGTATTGTGATTGTCCTACCCCAACGGCTGCAGCAAAATGGACTATTACATCTATATCTTTTATAACTTCTTTAAGTTCACGTTTTTTTCTAACATCTCCCCGTATAAACTTTGCGCGGAGATTAAAATGTTCAGGGAACCCCTCAGAATGAACCTGCGATTCAAGATTATCAAAGACGGTAACCTTATAACGTTTTTTTATTAGTTCGTCTATAAGATGGCTACCTATAAATCCCGCGCCGCCAGTCATAAGCACTTTTTTCACGCTTCCCCCTTTTTCTTCATATGAGAACGAAAATAGATAAATGTTCGCTTTAATCCTTCTTCCAGAGAAATATTTGGTTCCCAGTTCAATAATTGCTTGGCTTTTGAGATATCGGGCTTACGTTGCTGAGGGTCATCTTCAAGAGGAGGCATAAACTCAATTTTTGCTGTTGTGCCTGATGTTTTCTGAACAACTTCAGCTAGTTGTATAATTGTATATTCAACAGCATTCCCTAAATTCACAGGAATATGATGTTCTGTCTCCATCATTCGTACTATCCCCTCTATCAGGTCGTTTACATAACAAAAACTTCTTGTTTGTTTTCCGTCGCCATAAACCGTTAATGGTTTCCCTGAGATAATCTGAGAGATAAAGTTTGGTATCACTCGTCCATCGTCCAATCGCATTCTTTCTCCGTAGGTATTGAATATTCTGATTATTCTTGTATCTGTGTTATATTTTCTATGATACGCCATCACAATCGCTTCGCCGTATCTTTTTCCCTCATCATATACGGAACGCAGACCGACAGGGTTAACATTCCCCCAATATGTTTCAGGTTGAGGTGAAAAAGAGGGGTCGCCATACACCTCGGAAGTGGAAGAAAACAGAAATTTGGCATTGCACCTTTTTGCTATATCTAACATTTTTTCTGTTCCCATAGAGTTTACTCTAAGAGTTTCCAAAGGTAATTTAAAATAGTCGGGAGGAGAAGCGGGGCTGGCTAAATGCAAGACCATATCAAAACTGTCCCCGATAGAAGTTGTGTCTAACAGAGTGATATCCTGTTGGATAAGTTTAAAGTCAGGCAGAGCAAGAAGGTGTTGTATGTTGTCCATAGAGCCGGTACAGAGATTATCTATACAGCAGACCTCACAGCCCTTCTGTATATAATAATCACAAAGATGGCTGCCTATGAACCCCGCACCCCCTGAAATGAGAATCTTCTTTTTCATTTAACTCCTGCCGATCCCTTTGTAAATGAATCCTAATTTTTTCAGTTTATCTATATCAAGAAAGTTTCTTCCATCAATAATATGAGGGATTTTCATTAAGGATTTTATTTTCTCAAAATCAAGGGTTTTAAATTCGTTCCATTCTGTCAAACAAATGAGTAAAGAAACATCCTTTACGCAGTCATACGGTGTGGGAGAATAGGTTATATCAGGAAACACCTTCTTCATATTTTCTATTGCCTTGGGGTCATAGCATTTAAGCACTGCCCCTTCTTTCAGTAAAAGAGAGATTATATCTATCGCCGGTGATTCTCTAACATCATCGGTATCAGGTTTAAACGAAAGCCCCAATATTCCTATCTCTTTTCCTTTTAAATTCCATAAAAGTTCTTTTGCTTTTTTGATAACCAGAAGCCGTTGTTCTTTATTTATTTTCTGTGCTTCTTTCAGAAGAAAAAAAGGATAACCGAGGTCTTCCGCAAGTTTGATAAAAGCGGCAACATCTTTAGGGAAACAACTGCCGCCCCATCCTATTCCCGCTTTCAAGAAATGTTTTCCTATTCGTTTATCATAGCCAATGCCTTCAGCCACTTTTTCAACATCCGCATTAACCCGTTCACATATCTGGGATATGGCATTAATATAAGATATTTTTAGGGCAAGAAAAGAGTTAGAAGCATGCTTTATAAGTTCAGCGCTTTTAACATCGGTAAATAAAATCGGGGATTTTAGAGGCGCATATATCTCTTCAAAGAGTTGTTTGGCTCTTTCATTCTCAACACCTACAACAATTCTGTCGGGCTCAAGGAAGTCCTTTATAGCGTTTCCTTCCCTTAAAAATTCGGGATTGGCGGCAACATCAAACTGTATCCCTGTGGGGGACATCAGTTCAAGGGTTTTTTTCACCCATTCGCCAGTAAGAACAGGGACAGTGCTTTTTTCCACAATCAATTTATAGATATTGGCATCAGATGTGTTTTTTATTTTAATAAGGGCTTTTGAAATCTCCATAGTAACGTTCTCCACAGATGAAAGGTCTGCGCTGTCGTCAGGAGTGGATGGGGTTCCGACAGCGATGAATATAATCTCACTCTTTTCAGTAAGTTCCGCAACTGTTTCGGTGAAGTATAGTTTCCCTTTTTCTAAGGTTTCTTTTACCATGTCTTCAAGTCCAATCTCATAAAAAGGCATATCAAGGTTTTTTATCCGCTCTATTTTTTCTATATCATTGTCCGCGCATATAACATTGTGTCCCAATTTAGCAAAACAAGCGGCAGTCACCAAACCCACATGCCCTGCCCCTATAACCCCA
This sequence comes from Elusimicrobiota bacterium, assembly GCA_012515635.1. GTDB lineage: Bacteria > Ratteibacteria > UBA8468 > B48-G9 > JAFGKM01 > JAAYXZ01. The sequence goes on along the minus strand of JAAYXZ010000174.1, from coordinate 3,008 downwards.
ATATTCCTCATTATCTCCTACGTTATTTATTACTACCGTTAATATGAGCGCATTTACAGCGTGTATTGAAAAAAACGAATATATTATGTACTCACGTTTTTTATCAGTTCTATGTTGTCCTTAATCCATACAATCAAATTTCTTATTCCATCTTTGGCTGACCTGTTTGGTTTCCAAGATAAGTCCTTCTCCAGTTTTGTGTTATCGCTTACAAATATCTTCTGGTCTCCCGGACGCCATGGGAACAACTCATATTCAATCTCTTTTTTAAGTGTTTCAGCGAGAAAAAATATAAGTTCCAGCAAAGAGAGTGTGTTCTTTATCCCTCCGCCGGCGTTATAGATTTCTCCTTGTGTCTTCTCTATGTTCTTTACTGCAAGCATATAAGCATTTATCAAATCTCTTACTTCCAATAGGTCTCTCACTTGTTTTCCATCGCCATAGATATTTATTTTCTTACCTAACAAACTCTTTATGATAAAATGGGCGACCCATCCCTGGTCTTCATTTCCGTATTGGTGTTGTCCATAGATACAGGACTGACGGAATACAATGCTCCTTGTTCCATAGATTCTATGATAATCTCTTATATATTGGTCGGCTGTCCCTTTGGAGACACCGTAGGGGGAATGGAAATCCAGGTTTTCTTGTTCTGAAATACCTTTTTTGTCGCCTGTAAAAGCATATCGGGTGTTAGATTCCTGTAATTCCAGATGTAAAAGTTCTCCATAGACCTTATTAGTGGAAGAAAATACCAGAATTGCATTCAAGCATTTTCTTCTGACTGCTTCTAAAAGACACAGGGTTCCAAAAGCGTTAATTTCAAAATCATCAACAGGGTTTTCAACTGAACTTGTTACCGCAACTTGTGCTGCAAGATGATATATCTCATCAATCCCTTCAACTACTTCTTTAAGTTTTATGTAATCCCTTACATCCCCTTTTATAAACGCAAGATTTTTACATTTTAAGGATTGTATCCAAGCAAGGTTGTGTTCCACCCCTTTTCTGGAAAGGTTGTCATAAACAATGACATTATTGTTGGGGTCAGAAAGAAGATAATGCGTTAAGTTTACCCCGATAAAACCTGCTCCACCGGTTATAAGGATATTTTTCTTTTTCATAATAATTTTATATAGTGCAATACTTCAAGGAAATAATACTCCTGCTTACCTTTCAAAATATCTAAAAAAGAATAATTGTTTATTATACGCATCTCCTTTATTTTATCAGATTTTGACTGTATAAAGAAGTTTTTCAAATATTCATTACTTTGTTGTTCTGCAGAGTTGTATTTCAAAATAGGCCAAAACCCATTATATTTACTATAAATGTTTTTCAATTCGCTCTCTAAATGCTCAGTGTTTTCAGCGCTAACCTCAACTATAGGAAGAGTTCCTTTATAATACCAGTCCCACGGGCTGTATGCCTCAAAAAACGCAACAAATCTTCTCTCTCGCTGTTCATTAATAATTATAACTTCCCCCTTGTTTTCTTCTCTTTCAATAACATTACTTATCTCCTTGAAAGGAATTAGTTTGCTTACATCATGGTATTGTAAACTATTCCCTGTATAGTAATACCAGAGAGGGGGAATTAAAAACAGAATAAGCAGAGCAGAGACAAGATTTTTTACTCTCTCGCTCTTTATTTTTGCGGCTCCGGAACCAATGAGTATGAAAAAGAATGGCTGCAGGTGTATAAGGTTTTGGGGGATAGTTGATTTCATAACAAAGACAGCAATAATTCCAAAAATTAAGAGAATAACAGAAAAAGAGTTTAATATGTTTTTTCCTGTTACCCCCCCTTGTATAAAAATAATCAGGAAAAGAAGCAGCCCCGGTATAACAAATATATAATTTAGCGGAGAGAGTGTCTCTCCAAAGATGAAATAAAAAGCGGTGTAAGAAATCCTGAGTATAGGATGCACTATACTATGGGTAGCAGTTTTTGCAAAAGCAACCTGTGAAAACAACGGTCCTAAAAGATAAGGGAGATAGAAAAGAAAAACAACACAGAGAGGAATACCCCATTTTTTAACGGATATATCATCCCTATAAAAGAGTATTATGGCTATCTCCCCCAATACAACAATTATTCCATAGTTGTGTAAATAAAGCATAAAAATTGAAGATATAACCCACCAAACAGCATAAATGGTTCTGTCTCTTTTTTTATAACAGAGAAACATAAGAGAAGAGAGAAGGGAACAGAAAGTAAGCATACTATACGACTTGACTGTCTGCGACCAAAGAATTGCAGCAGACGATAAAGCAAAGAGAGTAAGCGGTAATAAATAATTTTTAATGTTCGCTTCTCTTAACAACCTGTAAAAAAGAATCAGCGCGCTTACCCCGAAGATACAGGGAATAAATCTTAACCCGAACTCACTCTGCGTGAATCTGAAAATTATTCTGATTATAGAATAAAATAGCGGCGGATGAGCATCGTTTTTAATAATCCATCTGACCATATCAAGAAAATCAGGTATTCTGCTTAAAGATATGGCAAGGAACTCATCGCACCAAAAATCTTTATGCGCAAGGAAAAAGAACCGAAGAACAATCCCTATCCCGATAACTAAAATAAATGCATTATTTTTTAATTTCAGAGGCATAAGTTTTTTCCTTTATTTGTTTTTTCCATAGGGTTAATAAACTAACAGTTTTTGACGGTATCATCAGCAATAGAGGATGTTTTCCGGAGTAAGAAGAAAAATCGTTCTGTCTTATCAGATATACCATTTTTAAATTTTCAGCGGAGAGAACGGTTGATAAAGAATGCGAGGTAAAATGAAAAATCTGTGCAGGTATATGTAGCAGAGACCTGCTTTTACCTGTAAAAGACAGAAGGTTGGCAAGAAAAAAAAGAGAGCAAGGGTGATGGGGCGTTTTTATTATCAGATATCCATCGGGCTTAAGAAGTTTAACACTTGTGTTGATATAAGAGACAGGGTCTTTAAGATGCGCAAGAACATCAAACATAGTAATTACATCAAAAGATTCTTC
>JAAYXZ010000022.1 GCA_012515635.1 Elusimicrobiota bacterium | reverse complement strand
TCCCTCTCCCTTGAGGGGAGAGGGTAGGGGTGAGGGTGAAAAGGGTGAAGAGTTTTTAACTGCCACCCCCACCTTAATCCTCCCCCCTCAAGGGGGAGGAGATTATTGGAGAAAACCCTCCTCTCAAGGGGGAGGAGATTATTGGAGAAAATCCTCACCCATCAAGAGTATTAATAGGGTCAGGTCTTGCTTTTTGCATTTTTCCCCATCTCCCTTAAGGAGAGAGGGGTGCATTGGAGAAAATCCTCGCCATCCAAGGGGGAAAGATGATTGGAGAATATCCTTCCCGTCTATTATTGTATTTTTAAAGAAAAATCCAGAGCATTCTCTGAGTGAGTAATTTTCCCTATAGAGACCCTATCCAGCGGCAATTTCTTTACCTTTTCTATATTTTTAAGGTCAACATTCCCTGACCACTCAATAATTATCTTCCTTGTTTTACCATTCCCAAGATATTTCACAAATCTTTTTACTTCTTTCTCATCCGCATTATCAAACATTACAATATCCGCTCCTGACAAATACCCTGCAACTGCCTCTTTATAATTTTCAACCTCTACCTCTATTTTATATCTTTTCTTCGCCTGTTTAACCGCCTTTTCCACAGCATAAATGACCGCCGATACCTTATCCATCCCCGTCTGTTTAATTATCGTAGTAATATGATTGGTCTTTATAAGCACCATATCAAAAAGCCCAAACCTATGGTTTTTCCCGCCGCCTGTTCTAACTGCGTATCTTTCCAATTCCCTCAAAAGCGGTGCGGTTTTTCTTGTGCCGTATATCTCTACCTTGCCCGCTTTTTCTACAAACTTTTTTGTAAAGGTGGCTATACCGGAGAGATGCTGTAAAATATTCAGCGCAGTCCGTTCTCCTGCAAACATCTCTTTTACAGGTCCTTTGATTTCAGCTACTTTCATACCTTTATAGACATTTGCCCCGTCTTTTGCATAAAATTTGAATTTAAATGCGGGGGAGAGCGATAAAAAAACACATTTGAAGATATCCAGACCGCATAAAATACCGTCTTCTTTTGCTTGTAAAATTGCAGTTATAGTAAAATTTTTTTCAAATAAATATGCGGTAGTAATATCCCCTTTTCCTATATCCTCTTTCAATGCCTCTTTTATCAGTTTTTCAATGTTTTTGTTGATTTTCATTTCATTATTTTAGCACTTCCCCGCCTTTCTTTCAATCCTACCTCTCTCTCTAAATGTAGAGCAACTATGTAAAAAGCCCCATCACAACTCCTTCTCTTTTAAGTGAGGATTCTCTCCTATCATCTTTCCCCCTTGAAGGGAGAATTTTCTCCAACAATCTCCTCCCCCTTGAGGGGGGAGGATTAAGGTGGGGGTGGCAGTTAAAAACACTTCACCCTTTTCACCCTCACCCATATGCCCTCTCCCCTCAAGGGAGAGGGAGAAAAGAAAGAGAGGCGAGGAAGGTAGTCCCTCAAGGAAGAGGGGGAAAAGGAAGAGAGGCAAGGAAAGATAGCCCCTCAAGGGAGAGGGGAAAAAGGAAGAGAGACGAGGGAAGATAACCCCTTGAGGAGAGAATTCTCTCCAATAATCTCCTCCCCCTTGAAGGGAGAATTTTCTCCAACAATCTCCTCCCCCTTGAAGGGAGAATTTTCTCCAACAATCTCCTCCCCCTTGAGGGGGGAGGATTAAGGTGGGGGTGGCAGTTAAAAACACTTCACCCTTTTCACCCTCACCCCTATGCCCTCTCCCCTCAAGGGAGAGGGAGAAAAGAAAGAGAGGCGAGGAAGGTAGTCCCTCAAGGGAGAGGGGGAAAAGGAAGAGCGGTGAGGAAAGGTAGCCCCTCAAGGAAAAGAGAAAAATGCAAAAAGCAAGACCTGACCCCATTTACATATAAAAAAAGAAGGGGGCTTGAAAAAAGCCCCCTTCTTAACTGCTTTACTTATGCTTCTTTTAGAATGCAACTTTCATAGAAGCAATCAACTGCCACGGGTCGTTGTCAAACATCCCAAGAGCATCACCTGTCAAGAGTACTCCATACTGAAGTCCGAAACAAAGGTCTTCTGTATAGTTGTAAGTAATTCCTGCGGCTATCTCATTACCAATGGTTTTGTCGTCGCCAGCCCATGCCTCTTCCATCAGGTTGACATTCCACCAGTCAAAGTTAATACAAATCTTTTCAACTGGGTTTACTGCGGCTCCAACATTGATTACCCGCGCATTGTTCAACATCTCTATAGCCCAATCAGTTATAAGCACATAGTTGATAGGACCTATTCTGGATCCTGTGTTGTAAGGGAAGCGTGTAATCCACTCCGTATTATCTCCGCTTCCATCATAACCGGAGAATAGGTTCAGGTTTGCATGGATATTTCCGCTTACAGCGGCATCAAAGTTATACTCTCCGCCAAGCAGCAATGCCCAACCTTCGTTATCTCTTCCTCCTGGGTACCATTTGCCTAACTGTTTTGCAAATTCGCCTTTTAATCCAAGACCGGCGACATCTCCTGTTGCTCTTAGACCGATGGTGCCGAGAGAAAAGTTATCAGTACTCATAAGTTGATATCTTACATAATACCCTTCCAGACGGGCAGTATCCTGAATATCAAACCCAACATTCACACCATAAAGGTTTCTGTCTCTGTTGGTATCTACCTTTTCTATTATTTTCGCCATAAACGCGGTCACATCAACAGGCGCAGTCCCTTTATAGTCAACTCTGATTGCATCAAACGCTCTCTGCAATCCAAGGTCTTCCGCAACTATCCATGTATTACCGTTAGGATAACTGTAACCAGGTACATAGGCGCTTCCAACGACAAGACCTTCGCCGAACTGAATCTCCTGTCTTCCAACAGTCAAGTCAAGACCGGCTATTCCGAGGTCCGATACCTTTATGTATGCAAGGTCAAGGTTTATATGATTTTCGTAATCACTTTCCATAGTTCTATCCCACATTCTTTCGTTAATCAACCTGACCATTGCTTCCACATTATCAGTAAGGGCTGCGTTTACATATACCCTTGTGCTTGTCTGTAGAAAATGATCGTGTCCATCGCTCCAGTCAAAATTATATCTTCCTATTCCATACGTTGTTATATCGCCGCCTACCTTTATGCTTTCAACCGCTGCAAAGGCAGGGATTGCCATTGCTATTACAGCTACGGCAACCAACATTTTTTTCAACATACTCATCTCTAATCTCCTTTAGTTATCTATGTCTATCCGCCCTCTTTCAGAGTTTCTTATTCTGAAATCAAACGGTTCATCGTTACTTCATACTGCTTATCCGTTGCTTTTACTTCTCAGGTTTCCGCCTTTTTCTTTGCTTTCACCCCCTTTTCAGCATATTAAACCAGAGACGCATACGGACTTCTTTTAACTTATTATACCTATATAGTTTTTTTTGTCAAATATAAATTGTTTCTGTTCTATTACATCTGCATACACCCCGATATTTATCACTCCCCTAAAAGAAAGAGAGAATTAGGAGTGTTTCAATTTCAGGATAACCTCTTTCTATATTATAATGGTTTTTATGAATAAAATCAAAATAATATTTGTTACTTTTATCTTCGTTACATCTATTTGTTTTGCTTCTTCCCTCTCCGTTGATGAAAACCGCATCAGTGAATACACCCTACCCAATGGCCTGCATTTTATTATAATGGAAGACCATACTGCGCCCGTTGTCTCGTTTGTAGTAATCGTGAACACAGGGAGTTCTGATGAAAAGGAAGCAGAGACAGGCATAAGCCACCTTATTGAACACCTTGCCTTCAATGGCACGGAAAAGATAGGAGCAACTGACTGGAGAAAGGAAAAACAATTAATAACAGCGATGGACAACTTGTACGGAGAAATGATATCTATCACACACTCATCCAACTACTCTCCTTCCGGGAAAGAAGAAAAAATCAGACAGATACAAGAGAGGTTTGATAAACTGAAAGAGAGAGCATCTTTGTTGTCTGAACCCAATGAATTCGGAAAAATACTGGACAGAAATGGCGCTGCAGGGCTCAACGCCTATACCAGCAATGACATCACCGTGTATTGGGTGGAACTGCCATCCAACAGAACAGAGTTATGGGCATACCTTGAATCAGACCGTCTCTTTAACCCAGTATTCAGGAGTTTTTATGAGGAGTTGGATGTAGTAAAGGAAGAGAGGCGGATGCGGACGGAAAATACGCCTATGGGAAAACTGATGGAAGAGTTTCATAAGACCGCTTTTACCATACACCCATACAGAAACCCTGTTATCGGTTATACGGAAGATCTTGAATGTATGACCAGAACAAAGGTGCAAACCTTTTATCAAAAACATTATGTCCCTTCAAACATTACCATAGTGATAGCAGGCGACGTTAATAGAACAAATCTTATCCCTCTGCTTAACAAATATTTTGGCAAAATACCGACAGGGAAAAACCCGATAAGAGATTTATCTGTTGAACCGCCTTTGAAAGAGACAAAAAGGATAACCGTCGTAATGGATAGTGAGCCAATCTTTCTTGCCGCTTTTCGTATACCTGATATAAATCACCCTGATATATATCCGCTGGATATCTGTGCTGAGATTATTGCAGGCGGCAGAACATCGCGGCTTTATAGACGACTGGTGCAAGAAGAAAAGGTAGCCGTCTCTGTGGCTTGCTGGTCCAGAAGCGCTAAGTATCCTTCTCTATTCTACATCTGGGCTATCCCGTCAAAAGAAAGGACAAACGCAGAAGTAGAAAAAATTATTTTAGAAGAGATAGAAAATATAAAGACCGAAGGAATTACAGAGAAGGAGTTAGAGGGCGCAAAAGCGCGGCTTTCTATGGATGTTCTCACGACACTGAAAACAAGGCGGGGGCTTGCAGAACAGTTAGGGCTTTATTATGTTTTAACAGGAAACTGGCGAAATATGTTTATGTATATGGAACATATAGAGAGTATATCCGCAAAAGATATACAAGGAACGGTAGAGAAATATTTTGGCATAGACAATATGGTGATAGGAACCTTAGAGAAAAAAGGTAAGCAAGGTGACTAATAATCTTTTTCTTTTGGGTGATGAGTATTAAGGTGAGGGTGCTTCCTCTCTGCTCCTCCCCCTTGAGGGGGGAGGATTAAGGTGGGGGTGGCAGTTAAAAACTCTTCACCCTTTTCACCCTCACCCCTACCCTCTCCCCTCAAGGGAGAGGGAAAAGAAGAAGAGAGAAAGGTAGCCTCTCAAGGGAGAGGGGGAAAAGAAAGAGAGGCGAGGAAAGGTAGCCCCTCAAGAGGAAAGGGATAAATTTAAAATATAGAAAAATATGAAACAATATAGAGAAGACCTAAAAAATAGAGCACAAAAACTTAGGAAGCAATCAACAGATACAGAAAAATTTTTATGGAAGCATTTGAGAAATAAACAGATAACTGGAATTAAATTCAGAAGACAACAACCAGTAGGAAAATATATCGTTGATTTTATAAGTTGTGAAATGAAGATAATAATAGAGGTAGATGGTGGACAGCATACTATTAATAGAGCAAAAGATATTAAAAGAGATAGGTATCTTAACAAAGAGGGATATAAGGTACTAAGATTTTGGGACAATGAGGTTTTAACTAATATAGAGGGTGTCATAGAAGTAATAATGAGGCATCTTTCACCCTCACCCCTACCCTCTCCCCTCAAGGGAGAGGGGGAAAAAGGAAGAGAGGCGAGGAAGGTAATCCCTCAAGGGAGAGGGGGAAAGAAGAAGAGAGAAAGGTAGCCCCTCAAGGGAGAGGGAAAAAGGACGAGAGGCGAGGAAAGGTAGCCCCTCAAGGGAGAGGGGAAAAGAAGAACAGGGAAGATAGGAAAAATGCAAAAAGCAAGACCTGACCCCCCATTAATACCCTTGAGGGAGAGGATTTTCTCCAATAATCTCCTCCCCCTTGAGGGGGGAGGATTAAGGTGGGGGTGGCAGTTAAAAACTCTTCACCCTCTTCACCCTCACCCCTACCCTCTCCCCTCAAGGGAGAGGGGAAAAAAGGAAGAGAGGCGAGGAAGGTAATCCCTCAAGGGAGAGGGGGAAAAGGAAGAGAGGCGAGGAAGGTAATCCCTCAAGGAAAAGAAAAAAAGGCAAAAAGCAAGACCTGACCCCATTAAAAGGAGGGATAGAGACAAATGAAAGGTAAAAATTTAATCTGTTTTATACTATTGCTTTTTACAGGATGCGCAACGGTCTCTGAAAGGCCGTATGAAAAGATTAAATTTCCTGAACTCCCTATAACAGAGCAACCGCAATTTACAAAAGAGAGACTAGAGAACGGCATCACACTATTTCTTATGGAAGACCGTTCACTTCCGTTAATAAGTTTCAAGGCGCTGGTAAGAACAGGCACAATATATGAACCCGCAGAAAAGATAGGACTTGCGGAGATAACTTTTGAAACAATGCGGACAGGAGGAGCAAACGAAAAGACGGGTGATGAGATAGACCTTTTACTTGAACATCTCGGAGCGTCTGTTTCTACAAACATAGGAACAGATATCGGCTGGATAGAGGGTTACTGCCATAAACAAAACTTTTTCTCTGTCTTCAATATTTTTAAGGATATCATTACCTCGCCTTCTTTTGAATCAGATAAAATTGCTCTTGCGGTTATAAGAAAAAAAAGCGAAATAAGCAGAAGAGATGACCATATCTCAGCGATGGCGGATAGAGAGTTCCAACGGTCCTTATACGGTAAAGATAGCCCCTATGCAAGAATATCTGAATATAAGACAGTAGATAATATAACCCGTGAAGACATTGTCAGGTTTTATTCTCAGGCAATCCATCCCAAAGACATAATACTGGGCATATGGGGCGATTTTGAGACCAAAGACATAACTGAAATAGTAAAACGGACATTCGGTTTGTGGCAAAAAGAAGAGACAGAGAGGCAAGAGAAACCTCCCGTTGAGTTTGCAGGAAAAGACGGTTCTTTTAACATTATAAAAAAAGAGGACGCCACGCAGTCAGTAATAGTTATGGGACACAAAGGATTACAGCGGAACAACCCTGATTATCCTGTTGCTGTTGTCTTAAGCAGAGCGCTTGGAGCCGGCTGGAATTCAAGATTTTCAAAGATATTGAGGCAGGAGAAAGGGCTTGCTTATGAGGTGTGGGCTGTATTTTCAGCTGAATTTGACCACCCTGGGCTTTTTATCGCAAAAGCGCAGACGAAAGTAGAGAAAACCATAGAAGCAGTAGAACTGATGGAGAGAGAAATAAAACGGATACAGGGAGGAATAACAAAGGAAGAACTTGATGTTGCAAAAGAAGGGTTTATCAATAGCGAGGTCTTCTGGTCAAATACAAAAGATAAAATAATAAACCGCATACTTATCTATGAGTATTACGGATATCCTTATAACTATCCGGAAAAATTGATGGAAGAGATAAAGAAAGTATCCGGGGAAGACATAAAAAGAGTTGCTGAAAAATATCTTTTCCCTGAAAAATTAACCGTAATTGTTATAGGCAACCTTGAGAATCAGTAAGGCCGACATTACTTCCTTTATTTCCCAAACGTTTGCTATTACTAAACTCTCTCCCCAAAGTAATAAGCAGATAAATTCAAATCCACATACGGGCGCGCATTGCCTCAATAATAGCGTTAAGAGAAAGCGCAAAAAATGCTTCTCTTAAACTTTCAGATTTTAGTTCTTCTTTCTTTTTCAGGCCGGCAAAAAATGCATACTCTATCTTATTATTTATTATTTCGTACACTTCTCCTTCTGATAACTGGTTTCCTGATTTTGCGTTTCTCCATTCTATATAAGAGGCAACTACGCCGCCGCTGTTAGCAAAAAAGTCAGGAAGAACTATAATGCCCTTATCCAAAAGTATTTTTTCACCTTCTTCGGTAGTAGGGTCGTTTGCCCCTTCCACCACCATCTTTGTATTTAATTTTGGAGCAGTTTTTTCTGTAATGACATTTTCAAGCGCGGCAGGGATAAATATATCACATTTCAGAGAAAAGAAATCGTCAGAGGATAACTCCTCTGCCCCAGAAAATCCTTTTACTGTATCATTGCTGTTAGGGCTATGCTTAAAAAGGGCATCTATGTCAAGACCTTTTTTGTTGTATATCGCACCGCCCGCATCCTGCACCGCTATTATTTTTGCATCCATCTCTTTGAGAGCATAGGCAGTCCACCTTCCCACATTTCCAAACCCTTGTATAACTATCTCTGTATCTTTTAAGGATTTGCGCAATAATTTTTCGCTTCCGAGTTTTATAGCCCTTGATATACCGCGTCCTGTTGCCTGTAATCTGCCGGGCAGTCCGCCGACTGCCACAGGTTTACCTGTCACTGACTCGGGCATACCTGTCTCACCGTATATAACAGCCATATCATTAGGAATACTGCCCATATCAGGGGCGGGTATATAGGCGCTAGAATAGAGTTCGTCTTTTATCTGATGGACATATTCTTTCACTATCGCTACTCTTGTAAAATTATCTACTTTATAAGGGTCAAACTGAATGCCCGATTTACCGCCGCCGAAGGGAAGCCCCATAAGCGCATTTTTATATGACATTATTTCTGCAAGTTTTTTTGTTTCTTCAAGGGTGGCATGAGAAGAAAATCTTATTCCCCCTTTAGCAGGTCCGATTGCAACATTATGATATACAACAAAAGCATCAAAACATATAAAGCCATCCTTTGATGTTTTCAGTTTAAGTGGGAATTTGATTTCTTTTGCCGGCTTATTAAGAAGTATCTCTGCGGATTCTGGGATATCCATTATCTCTTTCATCTTTCCAATAGAAATCAGAGCCATTGCATTCCTCCTCAAGTTTTAAGTTTTAATATCCTCTCTGCGTTTTTATGTGTTATGTTTTCGTATTGCTCAATACTAATGATTTCCTCTTCCTTTATCTGCTGGAAATACTCCACAATGGGGGTCGCCTGTCCCACATGACAAAGGTCTGTTCCAAAAAGAAGTTGTGTGTGGAACTCTCTTAAAAAGTGGTATCCGTAGTTTATATCTCTTGTTATGGCATTGAACCCGCTCCCTGCTGAAAGGTCGCCATAAAGGTTGGGGTATTTTTGCAGAAGTTTCGGAAGCCGTCCTGTTTTCTTCACAGGGGTTTTAGGAAAGAAATCTCTCATCTCTTCAGAGATATCTGCGCTTATCTCAGTCCAGAAGGCAGGCGCATGTCCTATAAATATTGTTTTTGGACATTGCTTTAATACTTTCTCTAATCGTGGCATATGTATATCGTCAGCAAGACCATAACTACCGCCTATCTTGCTATACAGATGAAACAACACGGGAAGTTCAGCTTCCCCGAGTTGCCTGAAGAGATTGATGCATCTTGGGTCATCAATATACATATTAGCAGTAATCTCTCCGACCCCTCTGCATCCCGCTTTTTTGTATCTGTCTATCAAAAAAGAAAAATCCGTATCGGGAGCGTTATTCCCCGCTCGCGGATCTATGTTGCAGAAAGGGATAACCCTGTCAGGATATCGTTGATACACTTCAATAGCATCTTCGGAAAGGAAATGCAAGAAAGGCACCTCCGGACCGATAATAGGCAGGAGAACGAACTTCTCTATTCCGAGTTCTTCCATTCTTGTTATCAAATGCTTCTCTGTGAACGGTTCTTCTCCCCAAACAGTTAGGATATGCGTGTGTATGTCTATCATTTCCAACTCCTCTCTTCTGTAGTTCTCATTGATAAACACATATATTGTATCACATCTGCCTTGTATCCATATAAAACAGAATCAGGGGTTATAATCTGCAAACAGATATATTTCCTATAACCTGAGCGATAACAAGGTTTAATAAAACACCCTATTGCATCTGTTGAGTTTACTTACCTGAAACCGCTTTAGCAGAAAGCATCCATCTTCCTAAATCAGTAGGGTCACCTGTATCTTCCGCGAGCAATTCTTTATAGTTCCCAATAACTTTTTTGAATGCTGCAGTGTATTCGTCTATTATCTCGGGATAAAACTTTTTGAACCACGGAACACCGAATACTTTCGTCTGTATTCCATCGCTTACAGGCAATACTCCATCAAGTTTTCTTATATCCTGATTAGAGTTTGCTATTCTTGTAGGTTTTCCGTCGTTATAAACATCTATGTCGCTAAAAAGCGGATGCTGGTGAAGCGCTCTGTTACACCCGGGGAATATGCTTGCGCCTTCTGCTCGCAACGCCTCGCAAAATCTTGAAATGGAGAGACCATCCAACTCCTCCGTTTTATAATGACCGAGAGAAGCATACCAAGCGCCCATTGTTATTCCAGAATCCTTCGGAGGTCTCGGGGACCTGATACCGGGCAGTCCTTCAAGCGCATCCCAGAAATAGTTCATCGCCTTATCTATCTCTGCCATCTCAGAGGGATATTTTTTAAGTTGTTCGCGTCCCACTGCGGAAGACATCTGGTGCATCCGGTATTTATAACCGCCCCAGGGAAGTCCCGCTCCCGCCTTTAGGTAATCTATTGTCAATTCCGGAGCTCTCTCATAAAATCCGAATATAGCAGCCCTTTCATAAATCTCTCTGTCATTGGTAAGCATTATACCCGCCTCTCCAATCGCAAATGACTTGCCGGACATACAGGAAAATGCGGTTACCTCTCCAAATGTTCCCACCATCTTACCCTTATAAAGCGCGCCGTGCGCATGGGAAACATCTTCTATCACCTTAAGGTTATGTTTCTTTGCTATCCCCATTATCCTGTCCATATCCGCAGGTCTTGCGCAATAATGAACAACAAGAATTGCCTTTGTCTTATCGGTTATCTTCCTTTCAATATCATCCGGGTCTATGCAAAGAGTATCCGGTTCAACATCAGCAAATACAACTGTTGCTCCAAGTGAATATACTGGCAGACAAGAGGCCCAATAGGTAAGAGATGGACAAATAATCTCATCACCCTTGCCGATTCCTATCCCAAAGAAAGAACAGTGCAACGCTGCTGTCCCTGTATTACAACCAAGCCCGTATTTCATGCCGTGCCATTCTGCATAACCCTGCTCAAACTCTTTTGTTATGTCTGTGGCTGACATTTTGCCTTTTCTTAAAACATCCAATACTGCATCTTCCATCTCCTTGTTTACTATAGGCCATGTAAAAATATCTTTCGGGTCTGCTTTTACTGTTGTATCCCCTCCGAATATCGCCAATTTTTCTTTCATATCTCCTCCTTTAATCGTTTTTGTGTAATTAACATTAGTTTTACTATTAAAATTATACCTTTTTCTGACTAAAAAACAATAGTATTTTTTGCTGTTCAGGTGTTAAATCTTGCTATCTTCTGACCACTAACATATTTTTCAAGAACGCTCCAGTATGATAAACTAATTATGTGGAACCTGTATATGAAAACCTATTTAGGGATAAGAATTATAAGAGTTCTGTTATGTGTGTCTGGAGTCCTTCCCAGATATATAAGAGCACTTTAGCATATCATAATGAATTTGAATTTCATTTTATTAAGAGCGGAAAAGGCAACTACTTCATAAAAAATACAAAATATCCATTCTCCCATAACAACCTGATTATTATAAGAAGTGAAGAAATACACGGATTTATTCCCTACAATCCGCCGGTATCTATAGATAAAGGGTCTCTTTACTGCTCGCCTTCTTTTATAAATAAGTCTAAAAAGATGAAAGCAATATTAAAAACCTGTCCGCATATTATACAACTTGAAGAAAAAGAGGCGACCCTTACAGAGATTTTATTCAGAAATATTGCAACAGAGATTGACAAAAAAGAGGCAGGATGGGAAGAGATAGTTCATTATGAGATAATGATTTTTATGTTGCTTTTGAAAAGGTATCCTTTGAAGAAAAACCCTGTTCCTAAACATAACCCGCGCATAGAAAGTATTCTGCTATATATAGAGCGCTCTTTTTCTGAAGATATTTCTTTATCGTCTATAGCACAAAAGATTTTTATCTCCAAAAGTCATCTTGCCCATCTCTTTAAAAACGAGACGGGTATGCCCCTAAAACAATACATCCTGCAAAGGCGGATTATGGAAGCAAAAAAGATTTTAACAAAGAGGCCTGATAAAAAAGTATATGCCATAGCAAAAGAAGTTGGCTTTACTAATTTCTCTCTTTTTAACAGGGCTTTCAAAAAAATAACAGGACTTACTCCTACCGGATACCGAAAAATATCACTCGGAAGATAGTTTTAAAACTCTATCAGCGTTTCTATGCCATCTATCTATATTGTCAGGCGAGATATAGTAAAAAAGAGGATGGAGAATCTCCTGATATGTTTTTTTATCCATTCTGGCAAGAGCGGCAGGCGTAAGTAAATGCGCTATTGCTTCTAAATAATCAATTTTTTCTTTCTCTGTTATAGAGTTCTTGTTAAGG
>JAAYXZ010000173.1 GCA_012515635.1 Elusimicrobiota bacterium | reverse complement strand
CGCTGAAGAACTTATATCTTAATACTATCTTCCCGCCCTTTCCTTTGAATATGCCTTTTTTATTTGATACCCACGGCTGCCAGCGAACAGCATCCTGAAGCCCAAAACGTTCCGCTATGCTTTTTCTTACCCGCCAATCTGTATTCTCTTTCTCAAATGTGTTCCCATCATAAGAGACGGATATCCTGTCAAGAACAAGAACATTCGCATCTCTTCTCTCCGATTCAAAAGACGGGGGCAGCGAAACAACTTCTGCCATTCTTATGTCAGGCGATATCCTGTCTTTTTTAAAGTTGCCCAAGGTAGCGGAAAGCATAAGCAAGAGAGAGCCGGCAGGCGGCAAGGAAAACTTATACACCAGTTTATCCTTCTCTTTTTTTGTGTCTGCGAGATATGCTTCTCCGTTCACCGCATCCAATTTCAATAATCTACGTTTGCCTGCGTTTGCTATATCAAGTGTATAGTGTCTCTCATCCTCCTTGTCGGAGTTAACAATGAAAAATATCTCGTCCTTGCCGTCTATTCTATGCTGTAGATATGTTTTTGTATAATATTTGCCTTCCAAGGAGCGCAAAGAATAAGTTGACGGATACAGGGATGTTATTTTATTTTGTATGGATTCCACCGAATTCGGCAGACAGGAAACATTCTTGAAAGAGAGCATCTCCCGCCATCTTTTTTTATTCTGAACACCATCTATATCTTCAGGCGGTTTACCGAGAACAATAACTATCCCCCCGTTTATAATAAACTTTTCAAGAAGCGCAACCGTTTTTTCTCTCCATGTATAGGAAGGCGGAATTACAACAATCTCATAGGGCATCTTTTCCACAATAAACTTTTTGCCTTTAACCTCTCCCATATCTTCAATAAAACTCTCATCAGCAAGGTCACAGTCATAACCTGTATTTAATATTGCTTCCAACGCCTTGCAGATTGCTGAATCCAGTATCTCCGCTTCTTTTATGTCATATTCTGGGATATCGTCCGTTTGCTTAATACAACCGACCCCTATTCTTCTTTCCGCAATTGCGCTTTCAATAGAATGAAGAAGCAGTATCTTTGTATCCGGTTTTCCTGAAGTAAGAGCAACTGCCACACGCGTAAAATAATCATTCAGCGCAGGCAATTCTTTCCAATAGGTTTGCTGATAATTCCAGACAGGCGGGAAATCTCTTTTTCTTCTGCCTTTTGCAGAATACCAGGCAAGATGTGGACAGAAAAAATTTACTCCATGGACAAGGTCAAAATCACCGAGCCATTTAAAGTCCTCAAACGTGTTTGTGTGCCGGCTTACCCCAAAAATCTCTGTCAGCACCGTTTTTATGCCGAGTTGCCTGGATGCTGAAGATGCCTGTTTACAGGTAAGCAATACACCATCTATTTGCCTGAAAAGATGGTCAATGCCGGGTATATGCTGGTATCTATAATGCGCCATCACTCCGCCGCAATGGTTCGTTATCTGTCCCTCAAAAGAGTCCTCTGCGTTATAATGCCCTGTATAGGATAAACGATGTTTCTCGCACCACTCATATATGGGCTTGCTATACGCCTCAAGAAACTGCCTTAAGAAAGCCCTGTGTATTAAAAGACGGATATGTTTGGAGTTGTCTCCGTCAAAGAAAAGGAAAGGAATATCATTCCACAAATTTCTGCCTGTCCATTTATGATATAGTGTTACAACACCTTCATACCAAGGAAATTGTCCCTGTGACCTGTAAATGTTTGGTTCGTCTGTGAATATGCCCGGAATAGTTTTGCCGAACTCACTGCCAAGTTTTTCATAATATTTCTTATGGGTCAATCTTATAAACTCCCGCATTGCTTTAGGATGAAGCAGATTAGGATTGGATTCTCCGCTCCACCAAGTTGTCCGCGGACCGTAGCCTCTTATGATAATAAGCCGCTCACTCCCTTTTTCTTTATCAATATCCTCAAGAGCAATCTTTTGGAATTTATCAAGGACCCGTTTTTCTCTCTTTACTATCTTATAAGCATACCTAATTACTTCTTCCTCTTCCAAAGGGATTTCCGTATCTCCTTTTCTGAGAAAAAACGCGCGAATATAGGTCTCCCTGTATTCATCCTTCATCCCCGCTATTTGCCCGCCCGCATTTCCGCTGGGCCAAAGGTCTTCATCATAAAGCCAGAGATATCCGCCCTTTTTCTTTGCGGTATCAAGCGCCGCTTCTATAGATGCGAACCACTCCTTGCCCATATACTCAGTGATAAGCCCCGCTCTGGAATGAAAAAATCCGCCGCCCAGACCGACACTAAGCATATCATCCATCTGCATAGATACCTCTCTGGGTATAATCCTGTCATTTATTGCCCAAAAAGGCGCAGGTCTCATTATCATTGGCGGCTTTTTGAATTTTTTTATATCCATTCTGTCCCTTTCAATTTCAAGACAACCTATTATAGTATCAACAGATTGACCTGTAAAGGGAGATAATGATATAATTCATAACATTATGCGGATTCTATATATTTTACTTATTGTTTTTCTGTCTGCGCTGATAGGCACTGCGCTGGGAGAGTTGTTAATGCTTGTTCTTCCGCAGGGAACTATTATCTATGAGGTTATCTCTGCCGCCATAAAACCATCGTGGAGCATTGAAAACCTTGACCTCATCGTTCTCTCTTTCAGGTGCGGGCTGTCCTTCAACTTTAATATCCTTACACTACTCGGCATAACTATAGGCGCTGTGTTTTCTCTGCGCAAAATATAATTGAAGCGTTTTCTGTTGTTATTCCATCGTATGTAAAGGACCTCTATTATGAAACGGTTTTATATAAAGACGTATGGTTGTCAGATGAACTTTTATGACTCTGAAAAAATCATGGCATTGCTCGCCAAAAACGGGTATGATATTGTTCCCCGCCCCGAAGATGCGGATATCATCGCTGTTAACACCTGCAGTGTAAGAAAACACGCGGAGAATAGGGCGCTATCATTCCTTTCTTCGTATAAACATCTTAAAAAGGAAGGTAAAATCCTCTGTCTTTTGGGTTGCACCGCCGGTTTATATAAAGACGCTATTTATAAAAAATACGGTTTCATTGATGTTGTGTGCAATCCCAATAACTATAATAAACTGCCTGAAGTATTGCCTCTCTCTTCCCAAAAAAAGATTTGCCTTATAGAAGAAGATGGGAGTCCTTTCATCTCCGAACAGATAGTTCCGCATAAACAGGTATCATCTTTTATAACCGTAACAAAGGGCTGTGAAAACTTCTGTTCCTATTGTGTAGTGCCTTTTACACGAGGCAAACTGATAAGCAAAAAACCCGAAGACATCTGCAGGGAGATTAAGAACCTGATTGAAAAAGGTATAAGAGAAATTATACTGCTCGGGCAGAATGTTAATGAATACGGGAAAGATACAGGGGATGATTTCCCATCGCTTTTGGAAAAGATAAATAACATAGATGGACTTCTGCGGTTCGGCTTTCTTACATCCCACCCAAAAGATATCGCAGATACGCTTATTCTCGCTTTTCAATCCTTGCCAAAACTGTATAAACATCTTCACTTGCCCCTTCAGTCAGGTTCCGATAGGATACTCCAACTTATGAACAGAAGATATTCCCTTGCGCAATATATGAAAATCATAGACACAGCACGCAAGACAGCGCCGAACATAACAATTACCTCTGATATCATAACTGGTTTCCCATCAGAGACGAAAGATGATTTCAACAAGACAGTTCAGACAATCAAAAATATTTGCTTTGATGATCTTTTTGTATTCAAATACTCTGCCAGACCGCTGACGAAATCCTCCGCTATGGAAGATGATGTTCCTGAAGAAGAAAAAAGAGAAAGGCATAAAACCATTCTTGATTTTCAAGAGGAGATAGCCCTAAAAAGAAATCAGCGCTTTATCGGAGAAGTTGATAATGTCTTTGTTATAAAACCTGCGCATAAGAAAAGAGGATGTTTCCTCGGTAAAAGTTCAACAAATAAAACAGTGATGTTTACCTCGCCTCATTCAAGACCCGGCACACTTGAAAAAGTTACCATTACTTCGGCTGACCGCAGATATCTCTTCGGAGATTCTTCCTCTGGGAATTAAGAAGTAGAAAGAGAGTGATTACCCCGAGCAAGATACTGATTATAACTTTCTTGTTCTGAATATCTTCAGGTATCTCATACCCGCCCTCAATTATTTCAATCTGTTCGGAATGTATATCCCTTTCCCCGAAATGAGCAGTACAGTTCAGGCGATATATACCGGAGACCTTGACTATATCCCCTTTGGTTCCGTACCTGCCTACATATCTTATTATCTCCTTTTGAGAGGCGTTAATAACGATACCTATAAAAAAATCTTCATCCTTTATATTTATCCAGTATTGTTCTCCATTCCCCATAATATCGCCTATAACTTCTCCCGCAACAGTAACCTTTTGTCCGTCATACCGGTATCCATCTTCAAAGAGAACTCTTACAGGGAGAGTCTTGTCAGGAGAATTTATCTCTGTATCTGCAAAAACAATTCCGTAAAGAAGAATTATTGCCACTATAAATATTCCTGTTTTTTTCATCTTTCACCTTTCATTCAGGACTCTTCAGCGATAATAAAAATCTTATCAATACAAAGACAGATAAAAACTCTAAACGCCCTATCCACATCTGGATAATATATGTAATCTTTAACCCGGAAGGCATAAAGGGGGAAGTAATCCCCATAGAAAGCCCTACATTGGCAGATGCGGAGACGGACTCAAACAGCGCTGACAGAAACGGATAACCAAATGACACGCCTATAATCCCTCCTGCTATGTAAAGGGCTATGTATAAAAGAATCATTATCGCCGCCATTTTTACATGGTTGTCTTCTACTGTTATATCCCTGATATGGTGAAATCTTTCCACCACAACAGTGGCTTCAGGCGAAGTGAGAATCTTCAGTTCCTTTTTTATACCTTTCAAAAGGATTCCTATCCTCAAAATTTTTATACCTCCCGCTGTTGAAGTAGAACTTCCGCCAAGCCCCATTGCTATAATAATGCCGAGAATAGCAAGAGTAGGCCAACAGGCAAAGTTTTGAACCGCTATATTTGAATACCCTACTCCTGTATGCGCCGAAATAAGCTGATAAAAACTCTCACGGAAAAAAGATATGAAGTCAGGAAACTTAAAATACATAACAAAGCCAGCGCATACTATAAAAAAAGTTGCAAGGATGCTTGTCATATAAAGTTTCAACTCATAGTTCTTCAACAGTTCTCGGGGTTTCCCCGTCCATACAACATAGTGAACGCCAAAATTGACAGCGCCCAACAGAACAAACATTGCAGTTACCAAGTCAATCAACGGATTATGATAATACGCTATGTTCTGACTTTGAACAGAAAACCCAGCAGTATCCCAACCAGCCATAAAGAGACATATTGCGTGGAACAACGCCCTGCCCGATGAGATATTCTGTCCGACATTTATACCGAAGAATAGCGCTGTCCCTATTACAAGATAGGTTAAACTGACAAACCATATAAACCTTGCTGTCTGGATAATATTAGGCATTATCTTTTCTTCTCTTGCTTCGCCCATATACACTTTAAATACACTGCCGCCCCTGACAAAAAAGGTAAGAGCAACAAGAATAATGCCTTGCCCGCCTATAAAACACATAAAATGCCTCCAGAAATTGCAGGCATAAGACATATGTTCAAGGTCGCGGACAACTGTAAGACCTGTGGTAGCAAAGGCGCTCATTGCTTCAAAAGAAGCATCAAGAAAACTCAGATAATGTCCTGACAGGCATAGCGGAATAGCCCCAAGAAACATTGCCACTACCCAACTCAAAGCAACAACGCTCATACCCTGCCGCCAGTTAAGGTCTTTTTCTTCTTCAAACACCAAAAGTAAAACACTCCCAATAGCAAGAGATAAGAGAAACGTAAAGAGAAAATCTATGGCAGGCGCCCATTCCTTATTTAAAACCCCTATAAAAAAAGGGACCAACATAAGGACACCCAACCCCTTTACAACCTTACCAAGATAATGCAGGATAGGACCGATGTCCTCACGGGAGAAATATGGAATCATTTTTTAATAAATGTTGTCAGATACATTAAATAACAGACAAGGGCGGCGGCTGTAAAAGTTATAAGAGGATATATCAATTCCAGAACAACACCGATAACCCATCTGTCTATGACTCTTACATATTTTATTATCTTATCCATCACTTCTCATCCACCTCTCCGATAAGAGATTTGAAAAGTTGTGATTCATTCTCCACTTTCGTGATAGCTATTACCTCATCTTTTTCTTTCAACACAGAGTTGGCTTTCGGTATCATTATCTCGCCATTTCTTATAATCGCAACAAGAACAGAATCTTCAGGAAGAGTTATCTCATTAATAGAGGAGTTGATGACAGGCGATGATTCGGGAAGGTCAACCCTTATAATTGAGAGATTCCCGCGTTTGAATGTAAAGAGTGTTATGAAGTCCTCCCAACTCACCTCGTCTTCTATCACTTTAGCTATAATTGCTGTGCTTCCTATCGCTACATCAACCCCTAACTGATAGAATATCTTTTCATTTTTCGGGTCATTTACTTTGGCTACAGACCTCTTAACATGGAATATATCCTTTGCAATCTGACATATAACAAGGTTATCAACATCACTGCCTGTAACAGCAGCCACCACATCCGCTTTTGCAATTCCCGCCTGTTTGAGCAACTCTATATCACATCCGTCGCCCTGTATAACAAGGATATTCATTTGACAGGCAAGACGCTCACTTGTATCAGGGTCTTTTTCTATGAGCGTAACGTAATTATGAACACTTATTTTTTCTGCAAGATTACGCCCGACATTTCCACCGCCAACTACTATTATGTTCATTGAAGTTTAAGCGCTCTCCTTATTCTTTTCAAGGTCTCTAACCTTGCCACCCCAAAGATTATATCCTCATCTTCAATCAGTATTTTTTCATCAGGGATAAGAACTTCTTCCCCCCTGATTATTGCTATTACTTTAAAATCATTGGGGATATTTAATTCCTCTACAGATTCACCTGTGTATCTGCCTGTATTTTTTATCTCCAGAATATTAAGTTTTTTGCTCTCAAACAGATAACTGGTAAAACTCTTACCCAAGAGTTTATCTCTCAAAAAAGAAGCGAATATAGCGGTGCTGTTGATAGGATCTATGCCAAGGTCCCTGTATATCTCCGCTTTACCCGGACTGGAGACCCTTGCGACTACTTTGGACACATTGAAAATTTTCTTAGCTATTTGCGCAACAACTATATTGGTATTATCATTGCCTGTGGTTACAATGAACGAATCCGCCTTTTCAATACCTGCCTCTTTTAAAATATCAGGGTCAAGCCCGTCACCATTGATATATATCCCGTTAAAACTATCACCCAATTTAGATAATGCCTTTTCATCTCTGTCTATCACCACCACATTATGGTCAAATTGCAACAGATTTGCAAGATATGCCCCTATTCTGCCGCAACCAACAATTATTATATACATAGTTTTGCCTTGAGAAAGTTATAAAGCCCTATACCCTTCTCTATTGTATTATACTGCTTTATTTTCAAACCTTCCATCTCTCAGCAGATTCGGGTTATCAAAATCTCCTCAGCGCATAATTAATAAATGATTCTCCCTCAAGAAGTCCATAGATGCCGGCAGAACAAGATTCCTCATCAAATTTTCTCACTCTGTCGGGCGGCAACAACGGGTCGCAAATAATAAAGGGTATCGGCTCGGCAGAATGCGCCCCTGTCTCTACAGGCGTATAATGGTCAGGGAGTATTGAAATTACTGTGTTTTTTATATCTACCTCTTTTAGAATATTGCCCACAAGACGTCTATCAAAATCCTCTATACATTTTATTTTTAGTTCAACATTACGTTCATGGCTTGCCTCATCTCCCGCCTCAACATGCACATAGACAAAATCATGGGTCTTCAGCGCATTTATACATGCCTCTGCCTTGCCTTCATAATTTGTGTTATATAACCCTGTTGCTCCTTGCACATCTATAACATCAAGTCCGCTATATAACCCAATACCTTTTATAAGATCCACCGCTGATATAACAGCGCCTGTTATTCCAAATCTCTCATAAAAGATTTTCATGGCAGGTCTTTTGCCGGGAGACCAGAACCACAACATATTAGCAATATCTTTCCCTTCTT
>JAAYXZ010000172.1 GCA_012515635.1 Elusimicrobiota bacterium | reverse complement strand
CCGCAGAATCTTCTCCTCTCTTTCATCAAGGGTTTCTAATGCTTTTTCCAGTTCTTCCCTTAAAAGTGAATGTCGGGCATATTTTAACGGGTCAAGGTTTTTGCTATCCTCAATAAAATCACCTATGGTGGTTCTTTCTTCGTCCCCGACAGGCATATCTAATGATACAGGGTCTGGCCTCATTGACCTTTTTATGGTCTTCACTTTATTTGTAGACAGGTGCATTTTTTTTGCTATCTCTTCTTCTGTTGGTTCATCGTTCTTTGATTGAAGAATGAATGCTTCAATTTTCTTCATTTTATTTTGTTTTTCAATCATATGGACAGGGGTTCTTATCACAGCGGAATGGTCAGCTATGGCTCTTGTAATTGCTTGCCGTATCCACCATGTAGCATAGGTGCTAAACTTAAACCCTGTACGGTATTTGAATTTTTCAACAGCTTTCATCAGCCCTATGTTGCCTTCCTGTATGAGGTCAAGGATTGTGAGTTTAGGGTTGTTATATCTCTTTGCAATGTTTATTACAAGCCGCAGGTTGGAATTGATTAACAGCTCTTTGTATCTCAGAAGTTCTCTCTCACATCTTTGAAGCTCTTTTTTACTGACATTTTTTTGCTTGCAAATTTTCTGCAGTTTATTGTTATATAATTCAATACCTTTGGCTATTGTAATCTCTTCTTCATGAGTAAGCAGGGAATAAGTTCCAGCGCATTTAAGATATGAACGCAAAGGATTTCTTGCTTCTCCGAGGTCTAACTTTTTCTCCTCTTCTTTTTCTATAGGGAAGGGCTCTTCTTCGTCAATATCAATGTTCCAGTACTCAAGTTTATTGAATAGTTCAAGGATATCGCCCTGATTGGTAATGTCTGTCGGCAACATTTCGTTGATATCGTTCCATGACAGGTGTTTCTTCTTTTTGCCGAGTTCTATAATCTCGTGGAATCTCTCCTTTGTTTTATTTCCTGATGTCTTTTTCCCTGCAACAACCTTTTGCTTTTTTTTCATACTCTACTCCTTTTTCATCTCAAAAAGTATATTTTGAATAATCTCCATCTCTTGGTTATACGGAACACCCATATCTTTTTTCTCAGACATTTTCTTTTTAGTATCCTCTAATTCTACAGATAGGCAGTATCTATGTATCTTCATCAGACAATCTTGAAATATCTGTTGTTTTTTCCCTTCTTCTAAGTTTCGTTCCGTTAAGGTGGTTTTCATAAGTGTCTCAGAAAGCCATGTTCCTGTTGCTTCGTCTAAGTGGCTGATAAGGTTTACCGGTGTAATCTCCACTTTATTATTAAGAAGTTCTCGGGACGTAATAGCCAGTGTCTCTAACTTTTTTGTTAATTTGCCATCCCAATTAAGAAACTGTTGCCAGTAGTTGTTTTCGGATAGTATTATCTCTGCCAAAAGATTTTCAGCGTTATTGTATGATGGTTCTCTCTTGATTTGGTTTGGCGGCACAACACTTTTTTTGTCCTCCCTTTTACCGGTAGTAAGGTATCTTTTTAAAAGGTTTTCTTCTAAATTTAGTTTAAGGGATAACGATTTTATATGCTCGTGTTTTTCAATCTCATCCGGTATAATTGAGATAAGTTCTATAATTTTTCTTGCAATGGATGATTTGCCTTTAGGGGTGGATATCTCGTATTGTTTAGAATAGATGCCAATAGCAAAATCAATAAAATCCATTGCTTGTCCAAGCGCTTTTTTGAATGCTTCTATCCCATATTCATCTATAAGCCGGTCTGGGTCAAAGTTAATGGGAAGAATACAAACTTTTGTTTCAAATCCTGCCCCTAATATGTTTTCAAGGTTCCTCAAAGCAGCATTTAATCCCGCTTTATCAGAGTCAAAAATAAGGAGAACACGTTCTGTGAACCGTTTAAGGAATCGCATGTGTTCGTTGGTAAGCGAGGTTCCCATCGGAGCAACAACATTATCAATACCGTTCATATGAAGTTTTATTACATCAAAATATCCTTCCACTATGGCTACAAACTGTTTATCCTTTATTGCCGTTTTTGCCTGATGGAGGCCATACAGCAATCTTCCTTTACTGAAGACCGTATTTTCACTGGTATTGAGGTATTTAGGTTGTTGCTCATCGTCCAGTGCGCGTCCGCCGAATCCTGTGATTCTGCCTTGCAGGTCAACTATAGGGAAGATAATTCTGTTTCTAAAGGTATCGGTCTCTCCCTCTTTATAGATAAGCCCTGCGTTAATAAAGGGTTTTTTATCAAGGTTTTTTTCGGTGATTTTCTTGCTAATGTAGTTTTTTACACCAGGCGCAAAGCCAATATGGAAATGTTTTATCTCTTTTTCGGTAAAATTTCTTTCTGTAAGATAATTTATTGCGCGTCCGCCCTGAGAAGAAAACAGCGCATCTTCATAATATTTAGATGCAAATGCATTTGCCTCAAAAAACTTGTCTTCTTCCCTGTTGCTCGCATACTCTGAAAAAGATATTTTCACACCCGCTTTTTTTGCAGCGGTAGCAACTGCTTGCGGGAAAGATAAGTTATCTATTTTCATAAGAAATTTTATGACATTGCCGCCTTCCCCGCATCCGAAACAATGAAATATCTGTTTTTCAAGATTTACTACAAAAGACGGGGTTTTCTCCTGATGAAAGGGGCATAACGCCTTGAAGTTTCTACCTGTTTTTTTTAAAGACAGATATTCAGAGATAACTTCTACTATATTAAGTTTTGAAATTATTTCTTCAAGTTGAGAAGATGAAAATATGGCTTTCCCCATCTATTAATCCACCTTTGTTATAATAGAGGTTATACCTGCGCAGAGAGGCAGTGTCAAGGGATAATGCGGGAAATATAAAAAGAGAAGGGGAATAAAGGGAACTGCATCTTTTATATCTTTTTGAAAGACATAAAATTTTCAGAAGTTGCTTCTGTTTTTTATTGCAATTCCTGCGAAAATTTGGTAAAAAAAAATGAAAGATGCTATAATAAAAGGGACAAAAGGGGAATAGAACGTAGAGACCCCTTGAAAAGAAGCAAAAAATGTTGGAGGAGATACAATTAGATATTAAAACGTATCAGGAGAACTGTTCTCAATGAAAATAGGCATAATCTCTGATGCCCATGGAAATCTTGAAGCCCTGACTACGTCCATCCTTTTTCTGAAAGATAAAACGGACTTTCTTGCCGTATTAGGGGATACTGTTGGTTATGGTCCCAACCCTGAAGAGTGTATTAATGTCGTTGTATCAGAGGCAAATCTCATACTTAAAGGCAACCACGAAGAAGGCATTATAACAGGCAACTATAGAGCTTTTAAGGAAGCCGCCAGAATCGCTCTTGAATGGACAGAAAAAATCCTATCGGATAATGCCTTGACGTCTATCAAAAACTTTAAGGAGAAAGACGAGATGGACGATGTTCTGTTTGTTCATGCATCCATCTCCAGCCCGCTCTTCAAGTACATACTTATAGGTAAAGACGCAAAAGAAGAATTTGCTTTGCTGGATAAGAGTGTATGTTTTTTCGGTCATACTCATATGCCTGTAGGATATAGGAAGAACCAAGAAAAAGAGCAAATAGAGACAATCCCTTCGGATTTCAGCGGTAGGTTAAAGATAGAGATAAGCCCCGGATACAAATATCTTATTAATGTCGGTAGCACAGGACAGCCGAGAGACGGATTCCCTTTTGCCTGTGTCTCTGTATATGACACTGAAAAGCGTCTTTTTAATCTTTACCGCATAGAATATCCTGTAGAGACCACAAGGCAAAAAATATTAGATAGGGGGTTGCCCTCTATTCTTGCAAGGAGAGTTTATCAGGGTATATAATATGAGATAAAAACCGGAAGGATATGACCATTAAGACCTGTATCTTTTAAAATTATACACCTAAAAATAAGGTATGAAAAAAATAATTAGCGGCAGAGAGATGGATAGCCTTGTAAAAGAATTAACTACCTGTATTGAAAAAAATATAGGGCGTAAGGATGTTGTAATAGTAGGGATAAAAAGAAGAGGGGCAGTTCTTGCGGACAGGGTAAAGAAGTGTCTTGCTAAAAAAGATATTCCAGTGGGTTATTTGGATATAGCGTTTTATAGGGATGATTTTAGCACTGTCGGGGCGCATCCTGTTGTCTCCGAAACAGATGTTCTTTTTAATATAGACGGAAAGAATGTTCTATTGGTTGATGATGTATTATTTACAGGCAGGACTGTTAGGGCTGCTCTTGATGCTATTACCGATATGGGGAGACCCGCATCGGTAAAGTTGGTTGTTCTTATAGATAGAGGACACAGAGAGTTGCCCATAAGCGCTGATTTTATAGGGATGTCCTTAAAAACAAAAAAAACCGAAATGGTTGAAGTAAGGTTGAAAGAGATAGACGGAGCAGACGAGGTACTGGTGGTGAATAAAAAATGAGATGGAGAAGAAAAGACCTAATAGGGTTGGAAGAACTTACAACGAATGAGATAGAGACGGTTCTTGATATGGCTGTCTCGTTTAAAGAGATAAGCACCCGCCGCATTAAAAAGATTCCTCCGTTAAGAGGAAAAACGGTTGTTAACCTTTTTTTTGAACCGAGTACCCGCACAAAAACTTCTTTTGAACTCGCTGCAAAACGGCTCTCTGCTGATGTGCTAAACTTTGATGTCTCTACTTCAAGTATCTCTAAAGGAGAGACTATCACAGATACTGCAAAGAATATAGAGGCAATGAAGGTTGATTGTTTTATCGTGAGACATTCCATTGCCGGTGCGCCAAAGGTTATTGCAGAAAATGTCTCTTTATCGGTTATCAATGCAGGGGATGGCAGTCATGAGCACCCTACACAGGCATTATTGGATCTTTTTACCGTGCGGGAAAGATTGGGGAGAATAGAGGGGGTAAATATAGCTATTATCGGAGATATACTTCATAGCCGAGTTGCAAGGTCTAATATATGGGGCTTTACAAAATTAGGCGCTAATGTGTATGTGTGCGGTCCACCTACCATAATTCCTTCAGAGATAGAAAAGATGGGGGCTAAGATTGTTTACCGTATAGATGATGTCTTGAAATATGCAGATGTTGTTTATCTTTTAAGGTTGCAAAAGGAGAGACAGAAAGAGAATTATCTAACCTCTCTTAAAGAGTATAGCAATTACTATAGTATAGATGAGGAACGATATAAAAAGATAGTAAAAAACAAAGCATTTCTTATGCATCCGGGACCCATAAACAGGGGAGTGGAAATAAAGTCAGATATCGTTGAAAAAGAGAGGTCACTAATATTGGAACAAGTTACAAATGGAATAGCGGTAAGGATGGCGGTTTTATATCTGACTATAGGCGCAAAAAGATGACACAACTTAAGCTTCCCAAAGATATTATTTATGATAAAGTTTTGAATGAAGAACAACTCCGTATAGTAAAAGACGGCGGCGGTTCTTCTCTTGTTCTTGCAGGTCCCGGTTCAGGAAAAACGAGGGTTCTTGTCTATAGGGTTTGCTGGCTGTTGGAACAAGGGGTTTCGCCATCTTCCTTATTGCTTGTTACATTTACAAACAAAGCCGCAAGGGAGATGATAACGAGGGTTGAAAATCTGATAGGCTCTTATCCAAAGGGTTTATGGGCAGGAACGTTTCACCATATTGCCAATGTGTTATTAAGAAGATACGGTGAAGTTTTGAGTATACCCACAAACTATACCATTATGGACGAGGATGACAGTATCTCTCTCCTCAAAAATATTATAAATGCTTCAAATATTCCTGAGGAGTTTCCCAAACCGGCGGATATCAAAAAGATATTTAGTTTGTCGGTTAATACAGTGGAAGACATAAAGGATATTGTTAATACAAGATTTCCTGATAACTCTTCTTTAATACACCGCTTTGAGACAATATGGACCAATTATCAAAAGACAAAACGAAAACTGAATCTTATGGACTACGACGACCTTTTGCTCTTTTGTTATAAACTGCTTAAAAACGAGAGCAGAGGCGCTCAAATATCAGATAACTTCAAATATGTGCTTGTGGATGAATATCATGACACAAATAAATTGCAGTCGCTTATTCTTTATCAACTTGCCCGAGTCAACAAAAATATAATGGTGGTGGGAGACGACTCTCAGAGCATATATTCTTTCAGGGGAGCGACAGTGGACAATATTATGGATTTTTCAAGAATCTATCCTGGAGCGAAGACATTTTATCTTGATACAAATTACCGAAGCACTCCTCAGATTCTTGATTTTGCTAATAGAAGTATATCTAATAATCGGACACGCTACCCAAAGAAACTGAAGAGTGCGAGAGGCGGAGGTGTTAAACCCGTTGTTGTTAGGTGTTATAGCCCGAGAGATGAGGCGTTTTTTGTCTCTCAGCGGATATCTCAACTTCTCAATAGCGGCGTTTCCCCGAAAGATATAGGAGTCCTTTTCAGGTCAAGATATCAGGCGGCGGAGATAGAGATGGGGTTTTCCAGATTAAAAGTTCCATACATTGTAAGGGGAGGAGTAAGATTTTTTGAGCAGGCGCACATAAAAGATATTATGGCATATTTCAGGGTGACGGAAAATATAAGGGATGAGGTATCCTGGAGAAGATTATTTACCCAGACGGAAGGCATAGGGAGCAAGACATCAGATATATTGATACCGTATATTTTAAGTATGGACAACTTAGATGATATTGTGAAAAATTTAGGAAAAGGGGATATAAAAATAAGGGCATATGGTAAATTGACCGCGCTTTTAGCGCTTATTTATAAATTACAGTCCATCAATAATATACCGGCAGGAATTGAACTTATAATGGATTCAGGATATGCGAGATATATTACAAAAAAATATAAGGATGAGTTGGACAGATACCAGGATATAGAGATGCTGAAAGAGATATCCTCTTCATATTCAAGTCGTGCCGATTTTATATCAGAGGCATCGCTCCAAGAATATTCTAAGGGGGAGAATATGGAAGAGATATCTCCTCTGGTGCTTTCCACCATACATCAGGCAAAAGGGCTTGAGTGGAAAATTGTTTTCATTATAGGCGTCTCTGCCAATCACTTCCCGCACCCGGCATCATCTATGGATATTCACGCGCTTGAAGAAGAAAGAAGGGTTTTTTATGTGGCTGTAACACGGGCAAAAGAAGATGTGTGTATAACCTATTTTACCAGAGATTTTTATAGAACGTTTACAGACAAGAGGTCCCGTTTTCTTGAAGAGATGCCAGAGTATTTATATGAAAAATGGAACTTCTGATGAATAAATTATTATTAATCCTAATATTTTTGGTTGCTTATGCGGGCATAGTTTTTAAAAGGGAAAAAGCGCATTTTTTTGTGTATGGCGCTATCCTTTTTTTTCTGCTAATCAATGCTATAACT
>JAAYXZ010000171.1 GCA_012515635.1 Elusimicrobiota bacterium | reverse complement strand
GAATTGATAGGTATTTCCAGATTGCAAGATGTTTCAGGGATGAAGACCTGCGTGCTGACAGACAGCCGGAATTCACTCAGGTGGATATAGAGATGTCCTTTGTGAACGAGGAAGATATCATTGCCCTCACAGAACAAATGTTGAAATACGCCATAGAAACAACATTCAAGATGCAGGTATCTACACCATTCCCCCGCATATCTTATGATGAATCAATATCTAAATACGGTATTGATACCCCTGATATGAGAATACCAATAGAGTATAAAGACATAACCTCTGTTTTTCAGAAGACAGAGATAACAATATTAAAGAGCATTATAGATAAGGGCGGGATAATCAAGGGTTTTGTTGTTAATGAAGGCGAAAAGATATCCGTTAAAGATATAGATAATTTTGACAAAACCGTAAGAGAAGAAGGCGGCGGCGGATTGGGATGGATACGGCTAAAAGGAGATGACTTCCAGAGTCCGTTCAAAAAATTCTTGTCTTCCGATATAATCCAAGAGATAAAAACAATGGTCTCATCTAATAACGCTATCATCTTTTTCCTTGCGGGAGAAGAAGATAAGATAACGAAGATTTTGAACCTGATAAAGAGAACCGTAATAGAGAAGGTTTTTACAGATAAAAATGCTGTATTAAAGTTTATATGGGTAACCAACTTCCCCCTATTTGAGTATAACCCCGAAGAAAAACGGTTGCAGGCAGTCCACCACCCTTTCACATCCCCCAAAGAAGAAGATTTGGATAAACTCGGAACCGACCCCGCAGGGATGCGCTCAAGAGCGTATGATATTGTTTTAAACGGGATAGAGATAGGCGGAGGCAGCATAAGGATAAATAAAAGAGACCTTCAAGAAGAGATATTCCGCACCATAGGTCTTGAAATGGAAGATGCGCGGGAAAGATTTGATTATTTGCTCAGAGCTCTTGAATACGGGGCGCCGCCACACGGCGGTATTGCTTTAGGGTTGGACCGTCTTATAATGTTGTTGACGGAAGAATCAAGCATAAGAGAAACCATTGCTTTCCCTAAGACACAAAAAGGCACCTGTCCTTTAACAGATGCGCCGGGAGATGTTGAACAACATCTTTTAAAAGAGAACAAAATAAAAATTGACATAGAAAAACCGAAGTGATAAGATACATAGGTATATGTAATTAGCAATTAACCAACAGAAAAAAGGGGCGAATAATGAAGAAAAAAATAATTGTTTTTTGTGTAGGAACCGCCAGTATTTTGTTCCTTTCAGGTTGTGCTACAACCAACACTGGCAGCAAAAAAAACAGCACAGAGACATCACAATCAGCAGTTGATAAGAATGAATTAGAACTGATTGATATGAAAATGAAACAACTTCTCGCTATAGCAGAGACAAGTTTAGAGTTGAGCCAAAAAGCGGATGAAACATCTCAAGAAGCGCTTGCATTGAGTCAACAGGCAAAAGACTCCACAGATACAGCATTAGAGGCATCTAAAGCGGCTATTATTCATGTGGATGAGCGGACAGACGAAGCAATTCAAGCGGCTAACAAAGCGATTGAGTCATCTAATCTTGCGAGTGAAAAAGCAATCGCAATAGCTAATCAGTCCATGGCGGAAATGAACAGGTTAAGGGCTACAATAAAAATGCAGGAAGAGATAGAGCCCATATTGAAAGAAGAGCCGGCTGTTATAGTATCTGGAAAAAGACATACTGTTAAGAGGGGGGAGTCCCTTTCTATCATCGCTTATAAATATTATAAGGACTCTTCAAAGTGGAAAAAAATATACGATGCAAATAGAAACATCTTAAAAAACCCTGATATTATTACACCAGGAACGGAATTAGCCATTCCTTAAAATGTCTCTTTTAAAAGAAGTATATCTTACCAATGAAGAAGCCCAGATTATCTCTGGCACAAGAGATAGTAATCTTGAATATATTGAAGAGTTAATGGGCGTGGAAATCTTTGCAAGAGGCAATATCCTGAAAATAAAAGGACAGGAAAAAAACGTTGAAAATACGGCGCAGTTAATAGAGAACATCAAAAATCTTG
>JAAYXZ010000170.1 GCA_012515635.1 Elusimicrobiota bacterium | reverse complement strand
GCGGCGATAACAGCCAGAACCCCCAAGAAATAACAATGCCTGTCTCTGGATATAATTTGTGTGGAAAATTTCTCCTGTTCCAACGCAAGTTTTTCACATACATATTCTTCCACCCTCGGGTCAATGTTAGAAAATGTGCCGACCGCCCCTGAAAGTTTCCCTACACTGATTTCGCCTATTGCTTTTTGCATCCTATCGTAGTTTCTCATAAACTCAAAATACCACCCCGCAAACTTTAAACCAAGGGTAATCGGCTCTGCATGAACACCATGTGTTCTTCCCATCATAACCACATCTTTTAGGGCAAACGCTTTTTCCTTAAGCGTTTTTGTGAGCGCTTCTATATCTTTTAAGATAGCATTGCCCGATTCCCGCAATAACAATGCGAGAGAAGTATCCAAAACATCGGAAGAAGTAAGCCCATAATGAATGTATCTGCCATCCTCTCCCACAGTTTCGCTTACCTGCTCTACAAATGCAATCATGTCATGATTTGTTGTCTTCTCTATCTCGCTTATTCTCATAACATCAATTTTTGCTCTCTTTTTTATGTTATCAACCGCATCTTTAGGAATAACGCCGATGTTACTCCACCCTTCAAGGGCTGATATCTCCACATCCAGCCATCTCTTAAATTTATTCTCTTCGCTCCATATATCTGCCATCTCTTTTCTTGCATATCTTGATATCATAGCCCCCCCTTAAAGGTTTCTGTTATCACATCCACGGCATTCTCCCCTTCCCCTTCAAGTTCTATCCATTTGCCGCTTTCCTTTCTAAACCAGGTCAACTGTCTTTTTGCAAGATTTCTTGTCTTTTGCTTTATGGTGTCCTTCACTTCATCCATATCATATTCGCCATTAAGATACCCAAGAATCTCCTTATATCCAATGGGCGCCTTCAGTTGCAGATACTCTGTTAATCCCTTCTCCTTCAATCCCATAACTTCCTCAACCCATCCATTTTCAAACATCTTATCCACACGCCGTTCTATTCTATTATACATCTCTTTTCTGTCCCTTGTAAGTATATAATAAACCGTCTCTATCTCCTCTGAGATAGGAGATATTTTCTCCTTCTGCCATAAACTCATCGGCTTTCCTGTAAGAAGATATACCTCAAGGGCTCTGCGTATTCTTTTTTTATCATTGGGGTGTAAGTTTTTTGCGGTATCAGGGTCTGTTATCTTTAGTTTTTTATAAAGCGCATCTGTCTTTTCTTTTTCAAGATTATCTCTTATCTCTTTCAGAGTATCTTTCGTATCTTCGGGGATATAAAAAATACCTGTGAACAAACTTCGCAGATACAGACCGCTACCGCCCACCACTATCGGTATTCCGCCTTTTTTATGAATCGCATCTATCTTTTCCGTTGTTTGTTTTACGAATTGATATACATCAAATTCATCACGTAGAGAAAGGAAATCTATTAGGTAATGCGGGATTTTTTCACGTATCTCCATCGGGACTTTGTCAGTCCCTATGTTAATCTCCCGATAAAATTGCATACTATCCGCAGATATGATTTCTCCCCTGATTTTCAGGGCAACGTTATATGCAACAAATGATTTGCCTATTCCCGTAGGTCCGCCTATAACAATCAGTTTCTTTTTTGCCTTTTTCTCTGGAGCCATACTATAATTAAGAATACCATATAATAACCCTAAAGGAGAAGGTATGGATTTACAAAAATTATCGGCTCAACTTAAACGATACAGACAAACACATATCATAGAACATATACAAGGCCTTTCAGGGAACGAAAAGATCGTCTTTATAAAAAATCTTGCCGCTATGAATTTTGAGCTTGTCTTCCAATTATATGAGCAGTCATCATCTAACACAGCGCAGAAAAAATCCAGAACCTGCCAAGACATACAACCGCCGGTTATAATAAGCATTGACAGGCATAGGGAAAAGCCCGACAAGATATCACTGATAGGCGCATCCAGCATCAGCAAAGGAGAGATTGCTGTAATGATAGTTGCTGGCGGTCAAGGCACTCGCCTTGCCTATCCCTATCCTAAAGGTATGTATCCCATCTCTCCCGTTAAAGAAAAATCGCTGTTCCAGATATTCTCAGAGAAGATATTATCGCTCTCCTTGAAATATAATGTAAAGATTCCACTTCTTATAATGACCAATCCGGATACTGACAAGGAGACAAAAGAGTTCTTTAAAAATAACGGTTTTTTCGGTATAGATGAGAGAAGCGTGTTCTTCTTCTGTCAGGATATTCTCCCCTCCTTAACATTTGACAGAAAACTTATAATAAAAGACAGAACTTCTATATTAGGCAATCCTGACGGACATGGAGGTTCCCTGAAAGCTGTCTGGGAATCGGGACTTATAACAAAAATAGAAGATATGGGAATAAAGCGGGTTTTTTACTGTCATATAGATAACCCTCTTGTCAATGTGGGCGACCCGGTCTTTTTAGGGTGCCATATAACAGAGGGCGCTGAATTTTCTTTAAAAGCATTGAGAAAGAGGAACCCTGAGGAGAAAGTGGGGCATATTGTTATGGCAGACGGTAAGCCGATGATTATAGAATATACAGAATTTCCCGATGATTTGAAATACAAGAAAGATACCTGCGATAACCCCTTATTTTGGGCAGGAAATATAGGAATACATTTTATAGAGACATCTTTTATCAAAAAACTCAATCAAGAGGGATTTGTCCTGCCTTATCACAAACAGATAAAGAAGATGACCGGAGGAGAGAGAGATGTTTGGAAGTTTGAGACCTTTGTCTTTGATGCCCTCTCTTTCACTGACAAGATATGCTGTGTTGAAACGCTCAGAGAAGATGAGTTTGCCCCCCTCAAAAACAAAGAGGGGAACGACTCCCCCTCAGAGGTAAAAAAAGCAATGCTGGGTTTTTACAGAAAACAACTTAAAAACGCAGGGATAAAAGTATCCCCTGGCGTTAACATAGAGATAAGCCCTTTATGTGATATGTCCACTCTCACACAAAAAATTCAATCCAAAGAGATAGTAGAAGAGACCTATATAGAATAAAAGCATCTTCTCCCGTTTAATGTTTTTCCTTTATCTGACTGAGTATGGAAAAACCCGATGATTACACAGAAAAGAGAATGGGGGTATAATAATAGATTATGGAAAAGTTTAAACTTGTCTCTTCCTAT
This sequence comes from Elusimicrobiota bacterium, assembly GCA_012515635.1. Lineage (GTDB taxonomy): Bacteria > Ratteibacteria > UBA8468 > B48-G9 > JAFGKM01 > JAAYXZ01. The sequence goes on along the minus strand of JAAYXZ010000170.1, from coordinate 2,817 downwards.
AAACCTGCGGGCGACCAGCCAAAAGCGATAGAAACGCTCATAAAAAACCTGGAAAGGGAAGAGAGACAACAGATACTTTTAGGGGTAACAGGGAGCGGAAAGACATTTACTATGGCTAATGTCATAGAAGCAATGAACCGCCCAGCCCTCATCATATCGCACAACAAAACACTTGCAGCCCAATTATACAGTGAATTCAGAGAGTTTTTCCCTGAAAACAGAGTGCGGTATTTTGTAAGTTATTATGATTATTATCAGCCGGAGGCATATATCCCTTCAACAGATACCTATATTGAAAAGGATGCCGCTATAAACGAGGACCTTGACCGCCTGCGGCTTGCCGCTACAAGTTCACTTCTCTCAGCAAAAGACGTGATAATAGTTGCCAGCGTCTCTTGCATATATCCCATAGGAAGCCCTGAAGACCATAAGGCAATGATGCTACATCTTGTTAACGGGCAACGTATAGACAGAAAAGCCATATTAAAGTGGTTAGTGGCAACACAACACGAAAGAAATGAGTTTGATTTAATCAGGGGAAAATTTCGGGTAAGAGGGAATAATATAGAGGTTATACCTTCGTATGAGGAGATAGGTGTAAGAATCAGCATTATAGGCAATACCATCACAAAAATTGCAAAATTTGATTCTCTTACAGGAGAAGTTTTATCCAAAGAGAATGAGATTTTTTTATACCCTGCAAAACATTTTGTCACGCCTAAGGAAAAACTTATACGGGCTATTGGAACCATAAAAGAGGAGATGGAGGAGAGGGTTGAGTTTTTCAAAAAGGCAAACAAACCACTGGAAGCGGAAAGAATAGAACAGCGGACTCTTAACGATATGGAGATGCTCGAAGAGTTGGGATACTGTCAGGGGATTGAAAACTACAGCAGACACCTTTCGGGACGCCTGCCGGGTGAACGACCGGAGGTTCTGCTTGACTATTTTCCCGAAAACTTTCTTATGTTTATTGATGAATCACATGTCACAACGCCACAGATAAGAGGAATGTTCTTCGGAGACAGGTCAAGAAAAGAGACACTTGTGGAATACGGGTTCAGATTGCCGTCGGCTCTTGATAACCGTCCGCTTATGTTTCAGGAATTTGAAAAGATGTTGAATCAGGTAATATATCTATCCGCAACACCAGGTAAATACGAACTGCAACAGTGCAACGTAAAAACGATAGGAGAGACCTCGCCGTTGATTGCGGAACAGATAATACGCCCCACAGGATTGATAGACCCGCCTATTACAATAATACCTACTAAAAACCAGATAAAGGACTTGATTGTGCGAATAAAGGAGCGTGTAGCAAAAAAACAGCGTGTCCTTGTAATAACAGTAAGCAAAAATCTTGCCGAGGAGATTGCGGATTACTTAAAAGAGTTTGGTATCAAAGTGCATTACCTGCACTATGAGATAGACACTCTTGAAAGAATTGAGATTTTGAAAAATTTAAGGGAAGCAAAATTTGATGTGCTTGTTGGTATCAATCTTTTAAGGGAAGGGTTAGACCTGCCTGAGGTAAGTTTGGTAATCATCCTTGATGCGGATAAGGAAGGGTTCTTAAGGTCCACGACTTCCCTTATACAGATATCGGGAAGGGCTGCAAGAAGTATTGACGGTGAGGTGATAATGTATGCAGACAGATATACATCTGCGATAAAAGAGACCGTAAAAGAGACCGAGAGGAGACGAAAAAAACAGATAGCGCATAACAAGAAATATAATATTACGGCTAAATCCGTTGAAAAACCCATTTATAAGAGTATAACCGAAATTATAGGGAGTAAAAAACGGTTAGCAGATAAGATAATGGAAGACAAAGAAGAGGAATACTACGGCAAAGACCTTTTCCAAACATTGAAACGTCTTGAAAAGAAGATGACAGCCGCCGCAAAACGTCTGGATTTTGAAGAGGCAATATATTACAGGGAAAGAATGAAAAACCTGCAAAAAGAAAAGTGAACTGATAGAGACAGCAACTATTCCCCCATCTTCGGCATCAGCCAACAAACATTTCAATATACCCGAACCTATGCGATATTTATTTGCCTCTAAAGATTTTCAACAGTTTCTTTGCTGTATCTTTAGCCAGTTTCATATCAGGGATATCACGACCATAAGGAAGCATCTCCGCAGTAATAGGTCCTGTATATTTTACTTTTTTCAACTCCTTTATTACTGCCTTAAAATCCACATCTCCTTTTGACAAGTCATCTACTTGTCCTTTGAGTCCGCCGGCTCCATCCATTCTTTTGAAGTTCTTCGCATGGATGGCTACCAGTTTTTTCCCGAGAATTTCTATCCAGTGTTCAGGATAACCGTTAATAACGCAGTTGGCCGTATCAAAGTATGCCCCCACATAACTGGTATTAAACTGGTCAATAAACATTCTCATAGACAACGGGTCGGTAAGAAAACCGTTCCATACATTCTCCACGCCTATCTTAACCCCTGCCTTTTTAGCAACAGGAATAAGTTCCTTTATGGAAGACGTTGCCAATTCCAACACTTTTACATAAGGGACCACTGGCGCCTTTTCTTCCCAAGGCACATATACAACGCCCGGCAAAACAAGGCACACCTTCGCTCCAACCCAAGACGCCGCTTGTAGATATTCCTTTGTAAAGGCAATCGCCTTTTTTCTTGTCGCCACAGAAGGAGATGAGAGAGACAACTCCCAATGAACGCCTGTAGCGCAGGTATCTATCTTTACGCCGAGGGAATCGGCAAATTTTTTTATCTCCTTGCATCTTTCCCTGCTTATGCCGGGAGAAAACTCGCCAGCGCCAAATCCAAGTTCTATGC
>JAAYXZ010000169.1 GCA_012515635.1 Elusimicrobiota bacterium | reverse complement strand
ACGGTAAAAGAATAATAGTAGGCGGAGAGCAAGGGGATGTCTATATTCTTACAGCCAAGGGAACTGTTTTGAAACAGTTTAAATCACCTGATAAAGTTTTAAAAGTGGCGATATCTCCCTGTGGCGATTATTTTGCATGGGGTTCCCTTAACGGATTGGTTTATTTCGCGGATATAAAAGGCATACGATGGACTGAAAAAACAGGGAACGACATAAGAGCCATAGATATTTCAGATGGCGGAAAATTTATGGTTTTCGGGGTTAATGACGAGATTTTATTTAAAGACATAAAAGGCGAAACTTTCTGGAGAGAGAGATTACCGCAGTGGATAACAAAGATAGCAATCACCAATGATTCTCATCGTGTATTCGCAGGAATGGAAAACGGAGAATACTGGTGTTTCTCAGATGAAGGAAATCTCTTATGGGAGAAAAACTTTTATAACAGGATTGCGGATATAAAATCCACCCAGAATTATAACGGCGTAATCACGGAAAAAGGGGAGACCTTCATCCTGGACAATAATGGGGATGCTATATTTGATTTTGAAGCAGGGAAGGGTGTTCAATATGCTGCTTCAACCCCTGAAATTATCAAAATAATGAGCGGGAAAAACGGAAACTATTTATACTTCCTGTCCCGTGATAAAAATCAGTTATGGGAATACAGCATAAGGGAAAAAGTTAACTTTATAGAAGCCCTTGCTGACGGAACATTAATAACAAGCATAGAAGGTAAAAACATATCGGCTTTCAGAATAACCTGGAAGTGAAACAAGGAGAGAACCATGTTGAAGGTAGGAATTATAGGTGCCGGTTTTATGGGCAGTATGCATACGGCTGTTTACAGCCATCTTCCTGATGTTAACATAGTTGGTATTGCAGATATACGGGGAGAAAAAGTAAAAGCGCTTACCAAAAAATTCAAAACTATACCCTATTTTGATGCGCAACAACTTCTTGATAAGGAAGATATCTCAATGATAGATGTATGTCTTCCTACATATATGCACAAAGAATTTGTCATTAAAGCCGCAGAGAGGGGAAAAGATGTTATATGTGAAAAACCCATAGCCCTTACGGTGGAAGACGCAAATGAAATGATAGAAGCATGCGAAAAAAATAGAGTGCGGCTTATGATAGGGCATGTTGTAAGGTTTTTTCCTGAATATCAAATTCTTAAAGAAGCGTATGACAGGAAAAAATACGGAGAACTTCTTACACTATCTTGCAGAAGATTATCTCCTTTACCTACATGGGGCTGGGAGGATTGGCTGCTTGACAGTAACAAGTCAGGCGGCGCCATACTTGACCTGCACATACACGATACCGATTTTCTATCGTATCTCTTAGGGAAACCCAAAAAAATATATTCCAAGACAAACAGCAAAGGACTCCCTTACGCGCATGTCCATACAACTTTTACATTTGATAACGACCTTATAGTAACCGCAGAAGGCGCCTGGGACTATCCTGCAAACTTTCCTTTTGAAGCAACTTACATCGCTAAATTTGAAAAGGCAACGATAACGTTTAATTCCGGCAACAACCCTTCCGTTGTTATTTATGAAGCCGCGGGCAAGATAGAAAAACCCACATTTGGAAAGATGCAAACAGAGAATGCGGGAGGAAATGTGGATGACCTGGGCGGATATTTCTATGAACTCAGATATTTTGTTGACCACATCATACATAATAAACCCGGTAACATAGTTCTTCCTGAGAATGCAAGAGATTCCCTTGCGATAGTTTTAAAAGAAAAGGAATCCGCTGATACAGGAAAAGAGATTACCCTGTAGAAAGCAAAAAACATATGAAGTCAGGAACTATATCCGTTATTGGGAAACCGAATGCCGGCAAATCAACCCTTATAAATGCGTTGCTCGGGCAGAAGGTCTCTATTGTCTCTTCACATCCTGCTATTACAAGGATACGGATACTGGGCATCCATAACTCAGAGAAGGGGCAGATTGCTATCCTTGATACCCCCGGTTTTGAAAAAATCCGTAATGAACTTGGCAGAATGATGCAAAAAACTATAATCAACTCTATAGAGGAAGCAGATATTATCCTTGCCGTAATAGAGTCCCGCGGATGGCAGACAGAAGACGAAAGAATCATGCAAATGATAAAGAAATTCAATAAAAAAACAATCCTTGTGATTAATAAAGTGGATCTTCTGTCGCACAAAGAATCTTTACTGCCTCTTATCAAAGAGAGTAATGAACGATACGAATTAGCGGACATAGTTCCTGTCTCCGCATCCAAAAATAAGAACATAGACGCATTGAGAGACACTATCTTTCGTCATCTGCCCGAAGGAGACGCATTGTTCCCTGAAGATATGACAACAAACCTGCCTCTACAATATATTATCGCCGAAATAATAAGAGAAAAAGCCGTGAACAGAACATATCAAGAAGTCCCCCAATCTATAGCAGTGGAAGTGGAAGAGATGAAGAAGGGGACCAAAAACAAAGAGATGATAGTTATAAAGGCGGATATTATTATTGACAGAGAAAACCTGAAACATATTATTATCGGGAAAGACGGAGCTAAACTAAAAGAGATAGGGCAACTTGCAAGAAAAGAAATTGAGGTTTTATTGGGCAAAAAGGTCTATCTTGAATTATGGGTTAAGGTCATAAAAGATTGGCGGGAAAGACCTGACATCTTCAGAAGATTTGGTTACGGGAACATATAACCCGCTCACGGCATTCAAGTAATAATATTTTACGGCATTATTTCACAAAAAACCCACCCCTTTATTCTACAGATAAATTAGACAAACACACCTAATAGTGATAAAATCCAGTATTATGTTGAGAGAATTATTAACCCCCGAAATAAAAGAACTGATTGAGACAAAAAATCTCCGCATTCTAAAAGAAATACTATCTGAATGGGAACCACAGGACATTGTTGCCTTAATCCACAACATAGAAGAAAACGACAGAATAGTGTTATTTCGTGTTTTACCGCGTGAACTTGCTGTTGAGGTCTTCAGTGAATTGGACTACAATGAGCAAAAAAACCTCTTAAAACAACTGAGTAATGACCATATAAAAGAACTTTTCCTTGGTTTACCCCCCGATGACAGAACCGATATCTTTGAAGAATTGCCGGCAAAAGTAACTCAGCGATTGCTTAATATCCTTCCTATAGAAGAGAGAAAAGAGGCGATGCAACTTTTAGGATATCCTGAGGACAGTGTCGGCAGATTGATGACCCCCGACTATGTCGCTATCCGCTCGTACTGGACTGTTATGGAATCAATTGAACACATAAGAAAACACGGAACTGAAGCAGAGACCGTTGATATCGTATATGTGGTGGATGATAAATGGCATCTTGTGGATGATATGCCTCTCCATAAATTGGTACTTGCCAGCCCTTTGAAAAAAATAGAAGAATTGATGGACAAAGATTTTCATTCCATTTACGCCTTTGAAGACCAGGAAGAAGCGGTCAACTTAATGAAGAAATACAACCTTACAGTTTTACCTGTAGTAGACTCCCAGACATTTCTTCTCGGTATCATCACTATAGATGACGTTATAGACGTTTATGAAGATGAAGTAACCGAGGATATACATAAAGGCGCCAGCGTTATACCTTTTGAAGTAAACTATACTACATCATCTGTTTCTTCTCTCTTTAAAAAAAGAGTTGTATGGCTGATGTTTCTTGCTGTTGCAGGTTTTCTCTCCGGCTCGGTTATATCATTGTTTGAAGATACGCTTGGAGAAATTATTATGCTTGCCTTTTTTATACCGGTTCTTATTGATACAGGTGGTAATACTGCTACACAGTCAGCGACTATTATCATCAGGGCTTTAGTAACAGGTGACCTGACACCTAAAAAATGGCTTAATGTAGTTAAAAAAGAACTCTCTATAGGTCTCTACCTCGGAGTAGCTCTTGGCTTTCTCTTATTTTCCGGAAGTTATTTTTGGAAAAGAGATTATAAGATAAGCGTTATCGTAGGTCTCTCCGTTTTGGTTATTACTGTCTGGTCTAACCTTTTAGGTAGTTTGCTCCCCATCCTTTTACGAAAAATCCGTCTTGACCCAGCCATAATAAGCAGTCCTCTTTTAACCACCATTCTTGATGTAACAGGACTTTTGATATACTTTGGTCTTGCTCTGTTAATACTTTAATTTTTCATCCTCTGACAACAAACAAAAACACGCATATTCCTATATCCCGCTATTTTTTTCTTTTTTGTATTCTTTCCCATTCGTCTTTCAATGTTGCCGTTCTTATAAATACAGGGTGGTTGTTTTTGGTATCAAACGCAACACAAAAATACCCCAGCCGTTCAAATTGAAAAACTATTCCCGGCTTCGGATTAGCAAGGGATGGTTCTATTCTGCAATTTTTAATAGTTTTCAGTGAATCGGTATTAAGATTCATTGTAAAATCGCCGCCTTCAGGAACAGCCAACGGATTCTCTTTTATAAAGAGACGGTCATATAACCTAATCTCTCCTGTTATGGAGTGCTTCTCTGACACCCAATGCAGAGTAGCTTTTACTTTTCTGCCATCAGGGGCATCCCCTCCCTTTGTAGCAGGGTCATATATGCAGCGAAGTTCTGTTATCTCCCCGTTCTCATCTTTTATAATATCCACACACTTTATAAAATACGCGTATCTTAAACGAACCTCCCTGTTAAGAGATAATCTATAAAATTTGGGTATGGGGTTCTCCATAAAATCATCTTTCTCAATATAAATCACATTAGAAAAAGGTATCTTCCTTGTTCCTGCAGAGGCATCTTCAGGATTATTTATTGCCTCAAGTTCCTCCTCTTGCCCTTCAGGATAATTAATAATTACAACTTTTAGAGGATTCAAGACCGCCATTCTTCTCTCTGCCGTCCTGTTCAGTTCTTCGCGGACAAAATGCTCCAAAAACTCTATATCCACTATGCTCTCTGTCTTTGCCACACCTATATTAACGCAAAACTTTCTTATCGCCGCCGATGGATAACCTCTTTTCCTCATTCCTGAAAGCGTAGGCATACGCGGGTCATCCCATCCGTCAACATAATTATTCTCCACTAAAGTAAGAAGCATTCTCTTACTCATCACTGTATAGGTAAGATTGAGCCGCGCAAACTCTATCTGTCTGGAATGGTGAATACCCAATTCTTCAATAAACCAGTTATACAAAGGCCTATGGTCCTGAAACTCAAGCGTGCATATAGAATGTGTTATTCCTTCTATAGAATCACTTTGACCATGCGCCCAATCATATGTGGGGTATATACACCATTTATCTCCTGTCCGGTGATGGCTGGTATGGAGTATTCTGTAAATCACAGGGTCTCTCATATTGAGATTAGGTGAAGCCATATCTATTTTAGCCCTTAACACCATAGTTCCATCAGGATATTCTCCATCCCGCATTTTCTTGAACAAGGTAAGGTTTTCATCAACAGAACGGTCTCTATAAGGGCTCTCATTACCCGGTTCTGTGAGAGTTCCTCTGTATTCTCTTATCTGGTCAGCAGTTAACTCACATACATATGCCTTACCTTTATTAATCAGTTCAATCGCCATCTCATAAAGTTTCTCAAAATAGTTTGAAGCATAATACTCCCTATCCTCCCAATCATATCCAAGCCACCCTATATCCTTCTTAATAGCGAGAACATATTCCTCTTCTTCTTTAGTAGGGTTGGTGTCGTCAAATCTCAGATTACATTTTCCCTGATATTCTTTGGCAATCTCAAAATTAAGACATATTGCTTTTGCATGCCCTATATGAAGATATCCATTCGGTTCAGGTGGAAAACGAGTATGAACTTTTGCATATCTGCCTTCCTCCATATCCTTATTTATAATCTCTCTTATAAAATCTATTCTCTTTTGCATCTATTTTATCCTCTATATGAACATAAAACTTGTTTATACTGCGAATTTTTGTAAATATATTGATATATATTATACACCATAAGCGGTTGAAGCATGAAAATACCTATAATAACTGGCAGCGGAGCAGGGCGCCGATACTACTCCATCCTATAACATTCCTCCCTTTGTAAGTATTTTTCAATTATTGGATAGACACCTTAAAATAAAAATGTTAAACTATTTAATAGAGGCAACGCAGAACAAACCCTGATTTAAACACTACTGTTTATAACCTAATAAACCCATACAACTATGGAAAAAAACATAAATTTTAAAAGCGGCAGATATAACCTCTCAGGTGTTCTACATATCCCTGACAAAGGAAAGCAACCATATCCTATCGTAGTAATGTTCCATGGTTTTACAGGGCATAAGGCAGAGAGCCATTTTTTATTCACAAAGACAGCAAGAGTTCTCTCATCTAAAGGTATTGGTGTATTGAGGTTTGATTTTATGGGTTCAGGAGACAGCGAAGGCAAATTTGAAAATATGACACTCCACACACAAATACAGAATGGAAAACACGCTATAGAGTTTATCAAAGCGGACAAAAGATTTGACAAAGAACGTATAGGAGTAATAGGACTATCAATGGGGGCTATTATAGCTACTTTTACAGCAACAGAATACAAAACAAGAGCGCTGATTCTGTGGTCTCCATTAGCATACCCTGAATTGACAGAACAAAAAATACTCACAGCAGACCTGAAGAAAACGCTATTAAAAAACGGAAAAGTTTATCCTCCCGGGTTAGGTCATTTTCTTAGCAAAAAATTCTTTGATTCTGTGCATAAGATTAAACCGATAGAGACAGCCGAACTATACAAGGGGAATGTTCTGCTTTTCCATACAACAGATGATGCGACACTCCCAATTGACCACGCTTACTCTTATTTTAAAGCATTTCATAACAGGGCTGTTATGCCCCGTTTTATTATACTTGCGGAGGGCGGGCATACTTTTACAACCGAATTCTCGGAAAAAACAGTTATTGAAGAGACATCGTCTTTTTTGATAGAAACACTTTTTTAAGTATATAATAATCCTATGAAAGATATCTTAATTATATTTGGGCAACCTTTTTATGGAAAAATGAAAATATTACAGAATACCACCCCATTTAACTTCATTAACTGGCAATTACACCTTCCTTCATGGGCATCCGAAACAATTTTAGGGGTGGAAATCTGGAGAATAGTGCTTGCTATTATATTTATTTTTCTTGGTTTTAGTTTAAAAAAAATATCGGACTATTTATTTGAAAAAAAGATTATTCCTGTTTTCAAAAAAACACGGATAGAGATAGACAATCTGTTTTTTGAAGCATTAAGCAAACCGTTAGGGTTTATGCTCCTTCTTGCGGGTCTTGCCGCTAATTTTGCTATCTTACCCCTCCCAGAGCAACCTGATATAAACAGGTTTGTAATGAGTTCACTCAAAGTTGCATCAACTGTTATCATTCTATGGTTTTTATTCAGGTTAGTAGATGTGGCTACCAAATCTCTTGCCCATATTGTCAGCCGCACCGAATCAAAACTTGATAAGCAAATGGTTCCATTCATAAGCAGAGCGGTAAAAATTGTTATGGGTATCATAATAGTTCTCTGGATATTGCAACTCTCAGGTTATAATATATCCAGTTTGCTTGCAGGACTTGGCATAGGAGGGTTAGCTGTAGCGCTGGCGTTACAAGAAACCCTTGCCAACTTTTTTGGCTCTCTTGCTATTTTTACAGACAGGCCTTTCGGAGTTGGTGAAATAATTGAAGTGGACGATATAAGGGGAACAGTGGAAGAGATAGGGTTCCGCTCAACCCGTATCAGAACGTTTAATTCAACATTGGTCACTATTCCCAATAAAACTCTTGCCAATTCTGTCATAGAGAACATCTCAAAAGCAGGAAAAAGAAGAGTGGTCCAAGCCATAAAAGTAACCCATAAAACCACAACAACCCAATTACAGGAAGCAGTACCCTTTATAAGGAATATAGTTTTACATGATAAAAACGTTGATCCAGAATCTGTTATTGTTAATTTTTCAGATTTTGGAGAATACAGTTTAAATATAACCATCATCTATTTTACTAAAGTATTTGATTACAGAGAATTTCTTGCTTCAAAGGAGAGAATAAATCTTGCTATTATGAAAAATTTAGAACAACTCGGAATCTCCATCGCTTTCCCTACAAAGATATATATAGATAACATATCTAAAAAGACAGAGGGTTCATCCGCAACAGACAGAGAACAAAAAAAAGCCAAAGAAGGAAAAGAAGGAGAGAACTTACCCTTTAGTAAATAAACAGGTATCTTAACACACCTCCTTTGAACCTCTTTTTTTCTACTGTTTAACAGATAAGAAATAAAAGTTATATTGACTTTTTTATTTTTTAAGGTATATTTTTATATTATTTAGAATAAGGAGGAATAAATGCCAACCTATGAATATGAATGCACAGATTGTGAGCATAAATTTGAACAATTTCAAAAAATGACTGATAAACCGGTCACAAAATGTCCTAAATGCAAGGGCAAGGTAAAACGCCTGATAGGATTGGGCGGTGGTATTATATTCAAAGGACCGGGGTTTTATACCACAGAATACAGAAGTGAAAACTACAAAAAACGCGAAAGAGAAGAAAAAGAGCAAATTACCGCCAGCAACACTTCCTCTTCCTGTTCTACTTGTTCAGCGCCACCAACAACATGTTCAACTTGTAAAAAATAACTGTTTTGTGATATAATAAGTCCAATTTCCGGCGTAGCTCAACGGTGGAGCAAGCGGCTGTTAACCGCAAGGTTGTAGGTTCGAATCCTACCGCCGGAGCATTTACTTCTCTTAATGGACTTAATATCCCGTATGTGTTTAAAAGGAGGGAAAAAACAATGTTTCGTTGTATGTGCAGAAGCAAAATAAAAGGCGGGCGGGTAACAGACAAAAACATCCACTATGAAGGAAGCATCACTCTTGACACAGATATATTAAACGCATCAGGGATCTTGCCGGGAGAGATGGTCTATGTCCTTAATACGAATTCAGGCGCAAGGGTGACAACCTATACGATAGAAGGAGAAAAAGGTTCTGGAGCCATGTGTCTCAACGGACCTGCCGCAAGATATTTTGAAAAAGGGGATGATATTATCATTCTTGCCGTTTCTTTTGTCAGTGAAGAAGAACTTATAAAGGGCTGGAAACTCAATATAACAGAACTTGATGAGAACAACAGGGTTAAAACATAAAAGAAGAGGCCTGTTCTTTCGTCTTCTTCTAAGTATAATAAGCGGCGGTCTTTTTATCTTTGCCTTCCCTCCATTCAATCTCTGGCTGTTTGCTTTCTTTTCTTTGGT
>JAAYXZ010000168.1 GCA_012515635.1 Elusimicrobiota bacterium | reverse complement strand
TTGAGAAAGGAAGTTTGCCCGGCATAGATGCTCTAAAAAAATAAAGGAACAAGAACTATGATGAGGAAGAATTTAATTGCTGGTAATTGGAAGATGTATAAGACACCTAAAGAATCGGTTGAATTTGTGAAGCAACTTAAAGATGCCGTAAAGGTTTATAATGACAGGGAAATCCTTGTATGCCCGGCGTTTACATCTCTCTTTCCCGTCTCCGAGATACTGAAAGACACCTCTGTGAAATTTGGGGCGCAGAATGCATATTTTGAAGATGAGGGAGCTTTTACGGGAGAGGTATCAGTAAAGATGTTACAAGACATAGGCGTTAATTATGTTATATGCGGACATTCAGAGAGACGTAACATCTTTATGGAGACCGATACGGATATAAATAAAAAGATTATGAAGACCATTGCCGCAGGAATAGTTGCTATTCTATGCGTAGGCGAAAAATTAGAAGAGCGGGAGCAGGGGAAGACCTTTGATGTCATTGAAAGGCAGATTACAAAATGCCTTGATAACATTGAAGATATAAAGAATATAGTCATTGCATATGAACCTGTTTGGGCTATCGGTACAGGTAAAAACGCTACTCAGGAACAGGCAAAAGATGTTCATCGTTTTATAAGAGGGCTGATTGAAAAATTATACGGAAAAGAATCCGCAGAGAATATACAAATACTTTATGGCGGAAGTGTTAAGCCCGAGAACATAGATTTATTAATGGGTGAGGAAGATATAGACGGCGTTCTTGTGGGCGGAGCCAGTTTAAAGTTAGATTCTTTTTTAAGAATAATAGATTATAAAAACGGCGGATAAAAAAATATTGCTTTAAGTTTAAACCAATAGGGGGTAAACAATGTATTTAACATTATTAATCCTTCACATTGTAGTTTCATTGCTTCTTATAGGAGCGGTGCTGTTACAATCAGGAAAGGGAGCTTCTCTCTCCAATATATTTGGAGGCGGGGGAATGGAAACGATTTTTGGCGCGGAGACATCCGCTATATTAAACAAAATAACCACTGTTCTTGCCATTATATTTATCATCAACTCTATTGTGCTTGCAACTATTCCTGGAAAGTTGACTACAAAAAGTATTCTCCAGCAGGATATCCGCAAAGAGATGCCCGTCATTCCTCCTGTATCCCCAGAACTTCCGGAAAATTAATGTCTTATGGATAAGACGATACAACTTCCTGACGAAGGGAAGGCAGTTTTTATAGGGGACACACATGGAGATTACAAGACCTCCAAAATGGTAATAACCGCATTTATTAATAAACCAAATCATTATATTGTTATGCTTGGAGATTATGTTGACAGAGGCGACCAGTCAAAAGAAAACATAGATTTTTTACTTGAGATTAGAGAAAAACATTCCAATCTTATAATGCTTGCGGGTAATCATGAAACTTTTTTTATCAGAGATTACACTTCTGCAAGTTTTTGGAATACTCTTTCAGAAGAGGACTTTAAGTATTATAAAGATACATTTTCACAACTGCCGCTTGCTGTCTCAGGCAATGGTTTTCTCGCACTACACGGAGCATTGCCTGATATAAAGAATATGGAAGATATAGATGATATACAACCGGGTGATTCCAATTGGGTAAGAATCATATGGGGTGATTTCAAAAACAAGGATGGGGAATATCTGGGAAATTTTCCCGGAAGACCTA
>JAAYXZ010000021.1 GCA_012515635.1 Elusimicrobiota bacterium | reverse complement strand
TTGCTGTCAACAATATAGGTATAACCCTTTTTCTTCGCAAACTTCTGGATATCTTCCTTCATTTTTTTAAACGCGCTATCCTGCATCTGCACAGCCAACGCTCTCATCTGCTGTTGTATATGCATCTGAACACTTGTTTTTTCTTCTTCATTTTCTATGCCATCTATCTGTTTCTGCGCTTCTCCCATCTGCATCTGGAACGCATTCATTGCCTCTATAAATGCAGGGTGTGATTCAAACACTTTTCCCGTATCTATTGAAACAATTTTCACTTCCGCTGCGGTACCCTTCCCTGCCATACCGACAAAGAACAACATACATATAAGCATCCCTATAACCGCCGTATATTTTTTTCTTAATTTCATCAGAGTATCCTCCTTTTCCTGTTCTTTTATATTAACATGGACTATATCGCCATTTCAAAACAAATTTTCAATACCTCGCATTAAGTATCTTCTTTAGGCGGGAGTTCATTTTCCATGGTCTCCACATTTTTAAGTTTTGCCTGCATTTGTCTGGTGCGTGTTCCCACCAGTATCTCTATGTCTTTGCCGGCGCCTTCTATCTTCTCCTGCGCTTTCTTTAAGACATCCCCGAACTTTTCAAACTCTTTCTTTACCTCTGTTAAAGTCCGCCACACCTCACTGCTTCTCTTCTGGATGGCTAATGTGCGAAACCCCATATACAAACTATTCAAAAACGCCGCAAGTGTAGATGGACCTGCAACAACTATTCTGTATTCTCTCTGCAACATTTCAAAAAGACCTGTATGTTTAACAATCTCTGCATATAAACCCTCTACAGGAACAAAAAGTATGCCAAAATCCGTTGTGTTCGGCGGATTAATATACTTATCCCTTATATCTTTTGCGCAACTTTTTAAGGTATTCTCCATCTCCTTATGACATCTTTGGATATCTTCCTGACTCCCTTTTTCATACGCATCCAATAACCGATTATATACCTCTATCGGAAACTTTGAGTCCACAGGAAGATACACAGGCGTCCCGTCACCGGGTAGTTTTATGGCATATTCCACATATTTTGATGAACCGTCCGCCGGCATAAAATTCCTCTCATATTGTTCAGGGGCAAGAATATCTTCAAGAATACTTCCCAGTTGTATCTCCCCCAGTATCCCCCTCTTTTTTACATTGGAAAGGACATATTTAAGGTCACCTACATCTGTTGCCAAATTCTTCATCTCCCCTAGCCCCTCATGTACTTGTTTTAATCGTTCGCTTACGATATTAAACGACTCACTTAGCCGTTTTTCAAGTGTTGAATGCAGTTTTTCATCCACCACCACACGCATCTCTTCTAATTTTTTTGTGTTTTCTTCCTGCAATGACTGAAGACGTTTCTCAAGAGTCCCTGAGACAATCTCTCCGAGAGTTCTCAATGACTTGCCTAATTCTTCTCTGGTTTCCCGAAAGTTGTTTTGCATCTCTCCCCTGTTATGCAAAAACTCTTCTCTGATAAGAGGGTCTATTCTGGAGAGTGTGTTTTCTATATCCCTGATTTTAAAACTTATCTCTTTATCTTCCTTCCTTCTGTTGAAGAAAAACATAAAAAAGAAAGAGAGGAAAAAGAAAGCCAAGACCGCTATCAAAATATTATTCATTTAATTCATCCTTTTATTTTTAACAACTTACCATATATCGGCAACTGTTTCAATAAACCGCTCTCCCGAAAGACAGCGGAATACAAGAGACCAAACGAAGGTAACCAAAGTAACCATTCTAAAGATATAACTATGAGAAAACACGGTGAATAACTGGATTTCCTGCGCATTCTGTTTTAACTAAACTTGACAAAAAAATTATATTCGGTATAGTGATAGAAATGGCGGACTTGTCAGAAAAAAAG
>JAAYXZ010000167.1 GCA_012515635.1 Elusimicrobiota bacterium | reverse complement strand
GGAAAAGGTTAAAAAAAATTATAGAAGGATGCGGAGTTCTTCGAGGTTGTGAATAACTGCAAAGGGTTCAGCGTTTTTAATCTGTTCTTCGGTATAATGTTTTTTGTCGTCTATGAGGACGGCCTTCCCGCCTATTTGGCTGTATCCCTTAATGTATTTTAGGTGATCATCAATAAAGAGGGTGTTATCCATAGTAAACCCTGATACTTCAAGCGCAGTGGTATAGGAATCCGGATAGGGCTTCCCTCGCAGATTGTTTTTCTCAATATCAAAAACGTGTAAAAAAAGATCCTGTATGCCGTAGAAATCCAATACCCGCCGGGCATGTCGAAGAGGTGAGTTTGTTAATAAGCTCATCGGGCGGTTAAAAGAAAGCAGTAGGCTGCGAAGTTGAGGTAATACAGGCAGTTCTTTAAGTTCGCTTTCCGGGTGTACACAATTAAAATATGCATCGGTATCTGTAAGGTTTTCTGAGCTTCTAAGCCATTCCAAAGTTGTTCCAAATTTCGGTAATTCTTTTTTACGCAATATTTCAGCCTGTTCGTAAGTCAGGTGAAGATAGTCGGCAATGAACTGTATCATTCTTGTGGTTATGCCGTGATCAATTTTTGAGGTTGAGGGGTAGAGTGTGTTGTCCAGATCAAACAGAAGGTATGATATCATGTCTTATAGTAACAAGTATCCTAGTTTTATTCAATTAATCTATGTGTCTTGAAATTAAGACGTTAAAAGGGTATTTTGATTAAATGACTACGTTAACATCAAAGCCTTCTCAATTAGGCAGTCCTTTGTTCTATAAAAAAGCCCTTGCTATAGCGCTGCCTGTAATGGCGCAGTTACTGGTCCAAAATCTTGTATCACTTATTGATAACTTCATGGTTGCGGGTCTGGGCGATGTTAAGATGTCGGGTGTAAACATTGCCGGACAGATTAATTTTATGTTTATGGTCTTTGTAAATACCATATCTATGTCGGGCGGAATTTTTATGGCACAGTATAACGGTGCAAAGGATTCTGCCGGGATGCAGCAGGCGTATCGTTTTAAAATAATTGTTTGTTCAATATCAGCACTTTTATATATGCTTCTCACCTTTTTCTTTCCTTCTCAAATATTGTCGCTCATGGTAAAGGGCAATCTGCAAAGTGAATATATTGTTATGCAGGGTGTTTCCTATATGAAGGCGGCTTCGTTTTCATGGATTCCAATGGCAATTTCTCTAGCCATTGGTTCTTCTCTTCGTGAAATCGGCAATGTCCGCGCTCCTCTTATAATGTCTATAATTGCAACTTGTGTTAATACCTTTTTTAATTGGGTTTTTATCTATGGTAATCTGGGGTCTCCCCGTCTTGAAGTGAGGGGCGCCGCTATTGCTACTATCATAGCCCGCATTGTAGAAATGATTCTGTTTGCCGCGTATATCACTAAAAAGAGGCCTCCATTCTTTTCTCATGCAGTTGAGATATTTAAAGTTAAAATAACACTCTTTTTTACCATCCTTCGAAAATCGGGGATTATACTGGTTTCGGAGATGATCTGGGTCTTGTCTGAAACGGTAACAGTTGCTCTTTATAATACAAGGGGCGGCGCCGAAATTGTTTCCGGAATGGCGGCAAGTTTCTCTATTGCCAATCTATTCTTTATCTGTTTTAACGGTATTCATACGGCTACAGGCGTTATTATGGGCAGCACGCTTGGCGCAAACCGTCTTGACGAGGCCCGCTCTCAAAAAAACTGGATACTAAATGGTGCCGGAATTTTCGGCTTTTTTGCAGGTCTTTTAGGCTGTCTTTCAATTTTTTT
>JAAYXZ010000166.1 GCA_012515635.1 Elusimicrobiota bacterium | reverse complement strand
GTGCGCTTAGTGAAGAGTGCAGGCAGTTGATAAAATCAGCGATAGAGAGCATGCATCTTTCAGCCCGCGCCTATGATAAGATAAGGAAAGTGGCGCGGACCATAGCAGACCTTGACAACTCCGAAGTTATCCAGCCGTCTCATCTTGCTGAAGCAATTCAGTACCGAAGTTTAGACTAACATTTTGGCGGTATCTATTGTTTTATGGAATTTATCGTTCGCATACATCCTTTCAGCAGTATTTTCTGATTATTGCTTGTTTTCGACACTTGTCCGCCGCAGGAATTTGTGATATCATTCTCCTTTGTATTTGCAGAAAAACAATGGAGGTAGAAATGACTTTAAAAGGCAATGCCCATAAGTTTGGTGATGATATAAACACAGATTATATTATCTCCGGGAAATACAAATTCAAGACACTGGATATGAAAGAACTTGCAACGCACCTTATGGAAGATATTGACCCTGATTTTTACAAAAAAGTGAAAGAAGGGGACTTTATTGTTGGGGGTAAGAACTTTGGTTGCGGGTCAAGCAGGGAACAGGCGCCGCTGGTTATAAAATATGCGGGGATACCTGTTGTGATTGCCAAGAGTTTTGCGAGGATATTTTTCAGGAATGGTATCAATGTCGGGCTGGTATTGATAGAAGCGGATACCGATGATATAGATACGGGCGATAACATAGAAGCGGATATAGAGAAAGGCGAGATTAGAAACCTTACCAAGGGTCTTACCATAAAATCATCTGTGCTTCCTGAATTTATGCAACAAATAATAAAAGAAGACGGGGTAGTAAATTATATGAAGAAGAACAAGGGATTTAAACTGTAAAAGGAGTTAGATATGGGATATAAAATTACTCTTATACCCGGGGACGGGATAGGTCCTGAGATAACGGAAGTTGTAAAGAATTGTATAGATGCGACAGGGGCTGATATAGAGTGGGATATACAGGAAGCAGGAGAGTGCGCTATTGAAAAATATGGGACACCCATACCCGAAAAAACACTTAAATCGATAGAAGAGAACAAGGTTTGCCTTAAGGCGCCGCTTACCACACCTGTGGGCAGCGGATTTAGGAGTGTAAATGTACATATCAGACAGTATTTCAATCTTTATGTCTGTCTCAGGCCGCTTAAGTTTTATGAGGGTGTGAGAAGCAGATATTCTAATATAGATTTGGTGGTGGTGAGGGAAAATTTAGAGGACCTGTATGCGGGGATTGAGTTTCAGCATAGAACAAAAGAGGCAGAGGAACTCATAGATTTTATAAAAAAGAGCACAGGGAACACAATAAACAAAAGTTCCGGCATAAGCATAAAACCCATATCTGTAGAGAACTCAGAGAAGATAGTGCGGTTTGCCTTTGAATATGCAAGGAAAAATAAGAGGAAAAAAGTTACAGCAATCCATAAAGCAAACATAATGAAGTTTACTGACGGGCTGTTTCTTGATGTGGCAAGACAAGTGGCGAAGGAGTATTGCGATATAGAGTTTGAAGACAGGATTGTAGATAATATGGCTATGCAATTGGTTCAGAAGCCGGAGTTATATGATGTGCTTGTATGCCCTAACCTTTATGGGGATATCCTCTCTGACCTCTGCGCAGGGTTGGTTGGCGGGCTGGGGCTCTCTCCGGGAGCCAATATAGGTGAAGATATTGCGGTCTTTGAAGCGACACACGGAAGCGCCCCGAAATATAAGGGGCTTAACAGAGTGAATCCTTCGGCGTTGCTCCTTGCAGGATTTATGATGCTTGATTACATAGGGGAGAGTGAAAAGGCGTTAAAACTTGAAGAGGCAATGGCTGAAGTAATAAAGGAAGGAAGGTATCTCACATATGATTTTCGTGACCCTGGCGATACAAACTATGTCGGAACGAAAGAGATGGGAGATGCAATTATAAGCAAAATAAAGAGCAAGAAGTAGCAGAGAAAAGAATATTTCTGCAGGAGGATAAGAGAGATGGTAAAAGTCGTGGTAGGAACACAATGGGGAGACGAAGGCAAAGGAAAAATCATAGATTTTCTCGCTCAGGATATGGATATAGTGGCAAGGTATCAGGGCGGAGGGAATGCCGGGCATACTGTGGTTTTGGAAGACAAGAAATATGTTTTTCACCTTATCCCGTCAGGCATACTCTATCCTGACAAGATATGTATTATAGGCAATGGCGTTGTGCTTGACCCTGTATCGCTCTTTGAGGAGATTGAATATCTTGAAAAAAACGGTGTCTCTATGGAAGGTCGGCTCTTTATTGCGGAGAACGCTCATGTGACGCTTCCGTACCATAAGATATTGGACCAGATAGAAGATAAGTTCCGCGGGAAAGGGGCGTTGGGAACGACAGGAAGAGGCATAGGCACGACCTATGCGGATAAGTTTAATAGGATAGGCGTAAGGGTTATAGATTTTATTGAAGATGATATCTTTATGGAAAAACTGAAGATTGCGCTCAAATTAAAAAACTATTTGTTCCGTGAATACTATAAAGAGGAGATGCTTGCGGTTGATAAGATATATAAAGAGACAGAGATTTATAGACAGAGAATAAAAAAAATGGTAAAAAATGTAACACTCTATTTGAATGAAGAGATAGATAAAGGGAAGAATATTCTTGCTGAAGGCGCGCAGGGGACATTCCTTGATATTGATTTCGGGACTTACCCTTACGTTACCGCATCAAACAGTATAGCGGGCGGCGCTTGCACAGGGTTAGGAATATCTCCCAAGAAAATAACCCATATCACGGGAGTGGTGAAAAGTTATACAACTCGTGTAGGAATGGGACCGTTTCCCACGGAACTCAAAGATGACGACGGAGAGTTTTTGAGGAGCGCAGGGAACGAATACGGAGCGACAACAGGCAGACCGAGAAGATGCGGTTGGTTTGATGCTGTTATATCAAGGTTTGCCGCATCCATAAACGGGTTGGATGAATTTGTTATGACAAAACTGGATGTGCTTACAGGTATTAAAAAGATTAAAGTAGCGGTAGCATATAAGTTTGACGGTGAACTTTATAAGAATTATCCTTTTAATACGAAAGTGTTTTCCAACTGCGAAGCGGTATATGAAGAATTAGACGGTTGGAGTGAGGACATATCTTCAATAAGAGAGTATAATAAACTTCCTGATAACGCAAAAAGATATGTAGAGAGGATAGAGGAACTGATAGAGGTGCCTATTACTAAAATCTCTACGGGGTCCTCGCGGGAACAGATGGTGATAAGATAATGGCGAACAAGGAGACAAGGATGACCGGTGCAGAAATAATGGTGCAAGCTTTAAAAAAAGAAGGAGTGGATGTTATATTCGGATATCCTGGCGGTGTATTGCTTCCTCTTTGCGATAAACTCTATGACAGCGGTATAAACGTGATACTTACCAGACATGAGCAAGGGGCGGCGCATGCTGCGGATGGTTTTGCAAGGTCTACAGGTAGAATAGGCGTATGTATGGCAACATCAGGGCCTGGGGCGACCAACCTTGTTACAGGCATAGCCACCGCTTATATGGATTCTGTTCCTATGGTAGCCATAACAGGTCAAGTGGCAACACACCTGATAGGCAGTGATGCGTTTCAGGAGGTGGATATCACAGGGATAACAAGACCTATAACTAAACACAACTTTCTCATAAAAGATGTAAAAGATATAACCAGAACGGTTAAAGAAGCGTTTTATATTGCCAGTTCAGGAAGACCGGGACCTGTTCTTATTGACTTTCCTGCTGATATACAGAGAGCGGAAGGGGTGTTCGATTATCCTAAAGCGGCGGAGATAAGGAGTTATAAACCCACCTATGAAGGGCATCCT
>JAAYXZ010000165.1 GCA_012515635.1 Elusimicrobiota bacterium | reverse complement strand
GGATGACTACTATCCTAACCTTGTGGTCAATATTGCTTGCGTTTTCTATATCCGTTGCTGTTGGTATTACTTTTGGTCTTTACCCTGCAAGAAAAGCCGCATACCTTGATCCCATTCAGGCGTTGAGATACGAATAATAAGTGAGGATAATTAGTTTTCGGTTATCTCTCCGAATTGGCTGACAAAAAGGTTGTAATAGAACCCTTCTTTACGCATAAGTTCTTTATGAGTCCCTTTTTCAATTACCTCTCCGCCGTTAATCACCAAAATTAAATCAGCGTTTTTGATTGTATTTAATCTGTGCGCTATCACAAAACTTGTTCTTCCCTTCATAAGTGTTGACATGCTTTCCTGTATACTTAGTTCAGTTTTTGTGTCTATATTGCTTGTCGCCTCATCAAGGACTAAAATACACGGGTTTGAAAGTATCGCCCGCGCAATGGCTATAAGTTGTCTCTGCCCTTGGCTCAATCCCTGCGCTCCGTCAGAAAGGACGGTATCATATTTGTCAGGCAGAGTTAATATAAATTCCTCAGCATTTATCGCTCTGCATACGTCTTCAACCTCTGCATCAGTTGCTTCCAACTTCCCATACCTGATATTCTCCCTTACGGACTCTGAGAAAAGATATGTGTCCTGAAGCACTACCCCGAGAATACTCCTTAAACTCTTTTTCTTAATTTGCCTGATATCTACACCATCAAACAAAACCTCTCCTTTATCTACTTCATACAGTTTGGCGAGAAGATTTATCATAGTGGTCTTCCCTGCGCCTGTAGGTCCTACAATAGCAATTAATCTGCCTGGCGGAACTTGGAAAGACACATTTTTAAGGACATATTCCCCCTCTTTATAAGAGAACCACAGGTCTTTGAATTCAATGCATTTATGTATATTGTCTATCTCTACCAGTTCATCTGAATCCTCTTTTTCCTTATTGCCTTCTATTATTTCAAATACCCTTTCCGCACTTGCTATAGCGCTCTGTATAACATTAAACTGGTTGGCAAGTTCATTCAGCGGTCTTGTGAAATGTCTTACATAGTTTATAAAACTCGCTATGGTGCCGATGGTTATCAGCTTCCTTATAGCAAACAATCCTCCGATACCACCGACAATAACAAAACTCATATTATTAAGAAAGTTCATCAGGGGAGGAATAATACCTGCAAATTTTTGAGCCATAATTCCGTAGTTTCTCAGTTCCGCATTTTTTTCCTTAAACCGGCCAATCTCTTCCTCTTCCCTCCCGAAAATTTTTATTATCTTTAAGCCGGCAATATCCTCTTCCACCATTCCGTTCATCTCCCCAAGTTTTGTTTGTTGAAGAGAGAAGTATTTGCGTGTTTTTGTAGAGACCAGTTTTGTGGCAATAACCATAAGGGGGATTAATATCAAACTGATAAGAGCGAGCAACGGACTTAAAATAAACATCATTACCACTGTTCCCACAAGCATAAGTATTCCCGAGAAAAACTGAACTGTCGCTGTTGTGATGCTTGTGTTTATCATATCTATATCATTGGTAATACGGCTCATCATATCCCCAATGGACCTATTATCAATGTTTTTTAATGGAAGTTTGTGGATGCTGTTAAAGGCATCTTCCCTTAAATCAAAACCCACTCTCTGTGAAATTTCCGCCATAGTAATTCCCTGTATATACACAAGAATGGAATTAAAAACATATATAAAAAACATAAAAAGAAGAAATTTTCCGAATCCTGAAAGCACTCTCGGCACGATGTAGTCATCAATCCCTTTACCTATGAGATACGGTCCCAATAAGGAGAGGATAGAGCTTCCTATTACGCATACAAAGGTAAGAACAAGGGATAAGCGGTATTTACCCAGATACGTGAAGAGTTTTTTAAGTGTTTTGGTTATATCTTTGGGTTTTTCGGAGAGTATGGGCATATGCCTTCCCGGACCTGTATGCCCTAAAAAAGGTCCCCGCTGAACTCTTGTTTTTTGTTGTCCTCTGTACCTATCTGTCATCTATTTTTTCCCCTGTCTGGGATTCATATATTTCCCTATAGACCCCGCATCTCTGAATAAGTTCTTCATGAGTCCCTTTACCTGCTATTGTCCCTCTGTCCAGAACTAAAATTTTATCTGCCTCCATAACCGTAAATATCCGCGGAGTAACAATAATTTTTGTGGATTCTTTCAACGTCTTCTTCAGGTTTCTCAATATCTTCTTTTCCGTTATGAAGTCCACGGAACTTGTGCTGTCGTCAAGGATAAGAATCTTTGGGTTTTTGATAACAGCTCTTGATATACTCAATCTCTGCTTTTGTCCACCCGACAGATTCACCCCTTTTTGTCCGATGAAAGTATCCAGCCCTTCAGGCAGTTTGCATATAAACTCATAAATCTCTGCTATTTTCAGCGCTTCTTCTATCTCTTTATCCGATACATCCTTTTCAGCCCATTGTATAATTTCTCTTATCGTTCCTGAAAATATCATTGCTTCCTGTGTGACAAACCCCATATTCTTTTTCATTATAGTTGGGTCCACATCATCTATCTTTATACCGTCCAATAAAATCTCTCCCGATAACGGCGCATACAGATTAGCAATCAAGTTCAATAGAGTGGTTTTTCCCGAGCCCGTAATTCCTACTATACCGATAGTTTTCCCTTCCTCCATAGTAAATGAGATATCGTTAAGAAATGAGGTGTTCGGGGTCTCCTTATAACTGAAAAAAACATTTTTAAACTCTATCCTGCCCTTGATAGAATTTGGCTTAAAAAAATCCTTCTTTCGCTCTGGCTCTTGTATCTTGAAAATCTCATTTATTCTCTCCACAGAAGCGCCTGCCCTTGATATAAATATAAATAGATTGCTTATCATCATAAGAGACATAAGAATTATCATGACATAATTGATAAAAGCCATTATCTCGCCCACCATAATCCCTTCATTTAGCGCTATCTTGCCACCAAACCATAACACAGAGATGATGCTTAAATTAAGGATTATCATAACAAGAGGTCCGATTTTCACAATAAGTTTCATTGCTGTTAGAGATGTATCAACAAGTTCTTCGCTTGCGTCTTCAAAACGTTTCCTTTCATAATGCGCTCTGTTAAAAATTCGGACGACTCTTATCCCTGCGAGATTTTCTCTTGTTATAAGATTGATTTTATCTATTTTCTTCTGCATGGCGGTGAACAGAACAAAACTTTTTTTCGTAATAGCATAGAAGATAAAAAGTAGCAGGGGGATAGCGAAAAGGATTATCAGGGAAAGACGGACATTAATAAAGAAGACCATAATAATCCCGCCGATACATAACAAAGGCGCCCGCACGAGCATTCTTAAAGACATAAGAACAAGCTGTTGCGCTTGAGATGTATCGTTTGTAATTCTTGTTATAAGAGATGATGGAGAAAACCTGTCTATCTCTTTGAACTGAGCGGTTTGAATTTTCTTGAAAATATCTTTCCTTATATCATGCCCGAAATGCTGACTTGCTATACTTGAGAATATTGTGCATCCAATTCCGCCGATTAACCCGATGACGGCAATTACAAGCATTAACAATCCTGTATGGATTATTAAATTCAGGTCCCCTTTGATTATGCCTTCATCTACTACTTTGGCGAGAAGTTTCGGCTGTAAAAGGTCCATTATTACTTCAAGTATCATGAACATAGGAGCGAGTATAACGGCTTTTTTATACGGCTTCAGATACTTAAAAAAAATATCAAAATTCCAATTATTAAAACCTCTGTTTTTCTTCATTTCAGATAATTAAAATCAGCGCCTGCGGAAATAAGAGACAGGGATATAAGTTTGCAATCGTAAACTTTAAAGAACTCTTTTTATTGCTTTTCCCGCTTTCGTTACTTTCTTCTCCTTTTTTTATCTGTTGGTATCTTCTGGTGCTTTAAGTAATTCAATGTGAGTTCGTCAAGCCGTTTAGAGACCATATAATTGACGGAAGACTTCGGATATTTACCTTTTTTATCCTTCTCTCCTGCTGGAACTCCCGTCAGGATTTCTATTCCTTCCTCTATAGTGCTTACCGCCCATATATGAAACTGCCCTTTATCAACAGCTTCAATAACCTCATCTTTAAGCATAAGGTGTTTAATATTAGAACGCGGAATAATAACACCTTGCTTCCCTGTTAATCTTTTTACTTTACAGATATGGTAGAAGCCTTCTATCTTTTCATTTACTCCGCCTATTGGTTGAATCTCCCCTCGCTGATTTATTGACCCTGTTACCGC
>JAAYXZ010000164.1 GCA_012515635.1 Elusimicrobiota bacterium | reverse complement strand
CGTCGGTCTTGTATTTTTCCTTTAAAAACTCCACATATCTTCTGTGCATAACGGGACTGAAATCAATGCAATAATTTTCGTAGTCAAAATCACTCCACCACAGCCATTGTCCGCACGCGCCCGCCCCCAAAACGATACCAACAATCCTATCTTTATGTTCCCATTCGGATATCATCTTAGCAAGATTAACAAGCCCCTGCGCCGCCTCTCTCTCCCAGTGACGCGAAGCTAAAGAATATCTCGGGAGTTTAGGGTCATTTAACAGCGCTAACTGAGGCCAGGTGAAGTGTGATTTACTGCCATCATTAAAAACAACTACATCATCCGGATATTTTGATGAGAACGCTTCTCCCGCGCGGAATTGTCCCAACCTTAACAAAAAAAGAGCATTTGGCTGATACTTGAGAATATCTACTATCTGCTTTTTTGCCTCATCCATATAAACTTTACCGCCCGGCATATCAATAAAAACATCTAACTGCTGGAGAGATATTCCTGAACGCGTCAATCTATCAAGATGCTTTTTATGAAACTCCCCGCTCGGCCTCATTTTAAAACCCCATTCGGTATATAAATATCCGAAATAACCAACACAATTCGGCAAGGGCGCATTATTGAATAATATTCCAGTGTTATTGTTCGCCTGCCCTATACGAACATTTTGGGAAGGGGTGAAGACCGGCGTAATGGATGATACCCAGGCATCTCTGTCAGCAGAGGTTATATCAGAGACAATAGCGCCGGATGTTTTACTTTCTCCGCACATAGAAGACCCGCTAAACACTAAAGACAACGCAACTCCTGCTAACAAGAGAACCTTTTTATTTCGCAATGTATCCTCCTATTTACACCCGGTTAATTTTATTGTCTATTGCTGATACTTCCACCATTTCGCATTATAGCATATTACAAATATTTGTCAAGCCCTATTAGGTGTTCTGATACGCTGTAATACCATACAAAGAGCAAAGGCATCCTGTTCTTCTTTCTGTCTTTATTTTTTCAATAATTTGCTCAACTCGTCATAGTCGCCCATAAAATACATCACTGTTGAGTGCTTGGGCGCAGAGACCTCAAATGTATCTATGTCTCTGCCTATCAGACGCTTCTCAAACATATCATAGACATCCATCTTCTTCGGCAGTTTTATCTGTTTCTTGCCGTCTGTCGCCAAATGCATACCCAAGAAACTCTTATTGGCATATACCATATCGTCTGTATCTATATACTGATGAACCTTTGCCTTCTTGGCTATGTTCCTCAATACCTGTGAAGGCACAGCCACGCTGCCTGCATAGATTGATGTCCAGCCGTCCATCTCCTTTACCACAAGGCCCGGCTTGCCTGTATCGGTAAATGTCGCAAAGACCTCTGCCTTGTCATCCTCCGCATAAATCTGCGGATTGGTCTGTAAAGGCGCTGCATCCCACGGTCTTTCAGGAGGATTGTTGCCTAATGTTACAGGCCTTAAGAAATTGCCGATTACAGTCCCTACAGGCATATTAGCAGTTATATCCGCTGATTTGGTTATATTCATCCTTGCCTCTTTCCTGCCTGCGGCATAACCGCATTTTATTCCTGTAAGTTCCTCTATATGCTTCATAGAGAGACGAGGGGATTTATCCGGGTTGATTAAACCTGCGCCGTAAGACCAGAGGATAACATTGCCGTCTTTCTGCAGATACTGCTTTATCTCCTGCCTTGTCTTTTCTTTCAGCGCAAAGGCGTTAGGGAAGATGAAGAACTTGTATTTGCTCAACTCCGGGTTGGAGATGTCATCTGTTGCGAAGGTCTCGTAATCCGTCCCCATATAGCCAAGCCCCTGTATCGTCTGGCGGGCGATAGCGATATAGTCAAGCCACTCCGCACCGTAAAACAAACTCTCGCCGTCGTAGATAACCGCTATCTCTGTGTTCCTGTCCCTGTCCAGCGACATCGCTATCTTGCTTATCTCGGACGCCTCTTTGATGCCCTGGAATATCTTGTCGTTTTCAAACCATCCGTCAAACTCCATCTCAAACCAATAGCCATACACGCCATTGGTAATCATACGAAGAAAACTCTTACGGAAAGCCATCAGGTCGCCCCAAGGGTTCTTGGATGCGCCTAACTCTCGTCTCTTTAAGTCAGAGGTCCTGAGGTCGCCCTCAATCATATAGGTCTTATTACGAAGAACGAGGGAGCCCATTGGCGCATTCACAAAGATATGTTCGCCTTCCCATCTGCCTTGATATGACCACGGGTCAGCCCAGAAGTCAACCCATTTAGAGTTCAGCATCTCCGAAAAAGAGGACTGCCCTTCCTGTTTATAGCCAAGTATTGCTATAGGACCGTAAAAAGCGCCGATAATCATACGATTATCCGTCGCCTGTTTGAAAGCCCTGCATAAATATATTATGCGGCGTCCCAACTCCATACTCATACTTGTATAATAGTCCACTATCTTCTGGTTGTTGCCTGCGTCAGGGTCGCGGAAATAACCGAAGTCGCCGTCATATTCATTGGGCGGTATATCGTTTACGCTGTTAGGCACATCCACGCCGCGCTCTTTATGGGTAGGAATAGCAACTGTGGCAAATGTTATGTTCTTATCGTTCCACGCTTTACGCAAAGCGCTGTCAGTTTGATATTTTTCTTGTAAGAACTCCACAAACCGCTGGCGCATAACAGGACTGTAATCAATGCTCTTGGCTTCATAGTCGTAGTCGCCCCACCACAGACCTTGAGCAACAGCGCCTACACCGATAACAGCGCCGATAATCTTATCCTTATGCTCCCAGGTGGAGATAGCCTTTGCGAGATTGACCATACCTTGCGCCGCTTCTCTCTCCCAGTTCAGCGAAGCAAAAGAGTGTCTCGGGATATTAGGGTCGTTCAAAAGAGCGTGTCCGGGGCTATTCCAGACCCCTGTGGTGCCGTTATCAAAGATTACGGCATCTTGCGGGTATTTATCAAAAAACTCTGCCTTAGTGCGGAAGACAACCCGTAAAAGAAAAACTGCATCCGGCTGGTTACTGCTGATACCATCCATAGGCGGTTTGTCCAATATAATATCGCCGCCGGGCAGGTCAACCACAACACCTATCTGATATGTATTCACGCCCGCATTGGCTAACCTTGCAAGGTGTTTCTTATGGAACGCTTCATCCTTCTTCATTACAAAGCCCCACTCATTAAACAAATAACCGTGATATCCTGTAACAAGAGGTCGGGGAACATTATCCACCAGTACGGCGGGAGCGTTATTGAAGTTGCCCATAACAATATTTTTGGAAGGGGTATAAACAGGAGTAACGGATGATATCCATTTCTCTCTTTCAGCGGCAGACACACCTGCAACTCGCGCGCCGCCTG
>JAAYXZ010000163.1 GCA_012515635.1 Elusimicrobiota bacterium | reverse complement strand
ATTGTCTTTTATAACCAGATATGCCCGCGCTTTTGAGATACTAACAGGTCTGCTTCTTATGGTAATGGGGCTCTTGCTTGTATTGAATAAACTTACTTATCTCATACCCTTATAAGAATGTTCAACAAGGATTCTCCAACACTACCTATCTTTTTCTTACAGGATATTTAGTCAGCATGCCTATCTCAGGCAACTTGCTAACCAAAGGTTTTGCATACTCAATAAATGCCTTAGTTACATTGTTGCCCTGTTTGTTAATAAACTTTGCGGGCATACTTTTTGTATGTTTAGCCACCTTTAAGAGTTCTACCGGCTCAAAATATACTTCATATTTCTTGCTCTTCTTTCTTTGAATAGAGACAGAGCCGCTCCCTAACTTTCCTGAAGTAGCGTATTTCACGGCTAAAGCGCCAACCTGATATGCCTCTTTAACATCAACATCAGAGCACAAAGAAGGGAAGGAACGTTGCAGATACCCAAATGTATCGGCTCTGACACGTCCTATCTTGAGTTCATTCTTGACAAAACCGGCAAGGAGATCGCCAAGCGCTCCAGTACCGCTTAACTGAACATTTCCATGCGCATCAACCTCTTTTATAAACTTTGATGCAATGGGGTCTCCATTCTCATCACAAATCCCTTCAGAGACAGCTACCAAACATCTGCCATACCTTGAATACACTTTTTCTAAATCCGTCAAAAACATCTCCTTGCTAAAGGGTCTCTCAGGGAAGTATATCAGGTGCGGGCCATCTCCTTCATTTACTCGCGCCAAAGATGAAGCTGCTGCCAGAAAACCGGCATGCCTTCCCATAATAACATCTATTTTAACGCCGGGCAGTGATATATTATCAAAATTATCACCCATCACCGCCATTGCCACAAACCTTGCAGCGCTACCATACCCAGGCGTATGGTCATTTTCAAGAAGGTCATTATCTATGGTCTTCGGAATATGAAAACACCTGAATTCATAGTTATCTTTTTTGGTATTTTCATTAATTATGTGTGTTGTCTCTGCGGAATCGTTTCCGCCTATATAGAAAAAATATCTGATATCATATTTTTGCAGTATCTTGAATATAGCGGCGCAATCTTGTTCACTCGGTTTTTTTCTCACACTGCCGAGAGCAGCGCAAGGAGTGCAAGCCTCTTTTTTAATATTAGGAAGTTGTTCTCTCCTTAAATCTATCAGCCGTTCCTCCATTATACCTTTAATTCCATTAAGGGCTCCGTATATCCCTTTTATCTCTCCATGCTTTTTCGCCTCTATTATCGCTCCTACCAAACTCTGGTTGATTACCGCCGTCGGACCGCCACTTTGAGCAATCAACATATTTCCTTTCAATCTTTCCGCCATTGCCAACCCCCCATTTTTCTGTTTATTATATCATAAATATTTAATGAACATCTTCATCGGGCAAAAAATCAACCCCCTACAAACATTTGTATGCTTGGATTATGCAACAGATTTAATCCTTACGCTTGTTTCTTATTGTTTTTTTATCTCATTCAGCAAGATACATTTTCAAAGATGTCTCCCATTCCGGCATTGAGCAGCCGATAGACTCTAAAAGAGTAGTATCTAACACCGAATATCTCGGTCTCTCCGCCTTTCCCTTGCTGAATCTTTCAAACTCTATCGGTATAAGTTCTGTGTCCTCCCTCCCAAGAATCTCCTTTACTTTCAAAGCATACTTATACCATGAACACTCCCCTTTATTACATATATTCGCTATTCCCAAAAAATCCTTTTTAACAAGCAATATAAGAGCATTGGCAAGGTCTACAATATAAGTAGGTGAATTAATCAAATTGTTGGTAAGAAACAGTTTTTTTTCCTTCAGCATCAAAACAGGTAATAAGGAAGCAAAGTTTCTCCCTTTAGCGCCAAATACTTTTGAAACCCTCAGAATAAGGAAGTTGTGTAAAAAGTGAGATACGCAGTACTCCCCAAGGAGTTTTGTATGCCCATATACGTTTAAAGGGTTTGGGATATCCGTCTCTGAATAGGGAACGCCTTTTTTGCCATCAAATATAAAATCCGTGCTAAAATAAACCATTTTGCAATTTACAGATGCGCACCCTTCTATTATATGCTGGGTTCCGATTACATTGACAAGATATGCCCTCTTTTTATCAATTTCACACTCATCAACATGAGTCAAAGCAGCGCAATGGATAAGAATATCGGGATTTATCTTTCTAATGGTGTCAACAACTTTTTTCCTGTCTGTTATATCCATCTCTTGTCTGCTCGGCGAATAGACGGTCTCTCCCCTCTCCATAAAAGCATCTGTCAGAAAACTCCCTACCATTCCCTTACCGCCTGTGATAAATATCTTCATAATCTATATTGTTTTCTGTAATACTCCATAAATTCACCGCTTTTGATTTTTTTCCACCAAGGTTCATTGTTTTTATACCACTCTATTGTCTGGCT
>JAAYXZ010000162.1 GCA_012515635.1 Elusimicrobiota bacterium | reverse complement strand
TTCATTGATAATGGGAGGTAATATCTCTTACGAATTTCGGACTACAGTGGTAAAAGAGATGCTTGATGTCTCTGATTTTGAAGGGATAGGCGAGTTGATAAAAGGGGCAAAATTATTCTATCTTCAGAGGTTTATATTGCCAAAAGAGAGTGACTCTGCCGCTCTTTCCTACACAACATATACGGGTATAGAGTTTGAAAAGATAAGAGAAATAATGCTAAAGTATGTTGACAGATGCAAGATAAGGTAAAATTTGTTTGAATGAGACAGGAAGAAAGCAAAGAAGGTCTGGCCTATATAAGTTGTTTAACTTATTATTATCAATGTTGAGGGAGAACGAAACCCTTAAAGGAGCTAAAGATGCTGAATAATAAGATAGTGAAGGTCAGGTTTAAAAAGTACTATTCAGAGCAAAAGTCATGGGTATTTATAGGGAAGGTTGTTAAGTTGACAGAAAATTGGATAATGTTGGAAGGGAAAGGGATTCTTGTTATAAAAGGCGCTGTCCATCCGGCGGATATTGACGCCAATCAAAGAGTATTGTTGATACCCCGCGATAATATTGCACATATCAGGGTGCTTCCTGACAACTTTGATATTGAAAATATCAAGATAGAGACACGAGGAATACGGATATTTGCAGTGGTTAAGGATGGACCTGATACCAGTATAAATGAAATATGAAGATATGCCACATTATTACCCGCATGGTTGTCGGCGGCGCCCAGGAGAACACTATATTTACCGTGAAGGGTCTTGCTGAAAAGAGGCATAACATTACCCTTGTTGCGGGTCCAACCAAAGGTCCGGAAGGTTCCTTATTGCATGAGATTGAAAAAGAAGAAGATATAAAATGGGTGATAGCGAAGGAACTGACGAGAGAGATTAATCCTGCGCTGGATACCATATGCCTTATCAAACTTATAATATTTTTTAGGAAAAATAAGTTTGATATTGTTCATACACATAGCGCGAAGGCGGGTGTGTTGGGCAGGATAGCGGCAAAGATTGCAGGCAAGAAGACAAAGGTTATACATACAATACACGGTCCATCCTTTTATGAGTTTCAACCGGCTGTTCAAAAATTTTTGTATATAACAGCGGAGAAGTTTGCCTCTCTCTTTACCGACAGGTTTATATGTGTAGGAGAGGTTATGAAGCAACGATATCTGGACGCAAAAATAGGCAAGGAATCCCAATATACTGTAATTTACAGCGGATTTGATATACAGCCATATCTTGAGGCAGGGAAGGACAGGGACAATAAAAGAAGAGAGATGGGGATTAAGGAAGAAGAAAAAGTGATAGGAATGGTGGGGAGATTATTCTATCTTAAAGGACAGGAGTACCTTATAAGGGTGTTTAGCGAAATAGTGGAGGAGTATTCATCGGTAAAACTTTTACTTGTGGGCGATGGTATCCTTCATAAACAATTAAAAGAGTATGCCTCTGAACAGGGTATTCTCTCAAAGGTTATTTTTACGGGGCTTGTGCCGCCGGCAGAGGTTCCCCGATATATAGCGGTAATGGATATTCTTGCGCATACAAGTTTGCGGGAAGGTCTTCCCAAGGCAGTGGCGCAGGGTTTTGCAGGGGGAAAGCCGGTAGTTGCTTTTGATGTGGATGGGGCAAAAGAATTGGTGATAAATGATAAGACGGGCTATCTTATTCCGCCGAAGAAAACAGGGCTATTGAAAGAAAAGTTGCTTTTTCTGTTGAAAAACAGGGAGATTTCCTATAAAATGGGAGATGAAGGACAGAGAAGAGTGAAGGAGATTTTCCCTGTGGAGAAGATGGTGGCAAAGATAGAACAGGTTTATAAAGAAGAGTTATTATAAAATGGTAGAGAACGAATTTTCTATTGAGATAGAAAAAAAATCGGGCAGTTTGGAATATATCTCTGATTTTATTCAGGAGAAGAGTTTAAATATAAAACTGGGTTTCAAGAAGACATGGGAATTGATGCTTGTCATAGATGAGATTTGCTCTAATATTCTTTCAAACTCTTTCTCCGACTCTTTACTGAAGATTAGATGGAGACATGATAGCACCTGTGTAAAGATTGACATTATAGATAAGGGCGAACCGTATAATCCTTTGGATCCGCCAGTGGATGAGAATGAGATGAGTGTTCTCGGGGCGATGGGAACTTACATGATTAAGGAGATGGTGGATAGCGTTGAGTATCGAAGAGTAAATGATGCAAACAGGGTGCAACTGATAAAGCAGAAAAGACGGACGGGCAACCAAAAGAACAGGAGTAATCATACTAAAGGAAGCGGATGATAATGAAAAAAGAATTTCCTATGATTCAGATAGCGCTTGATTTTACCGAACTTGAAAGAGCGCTAACAGTTGCCAGAGAATCTGTTTCTGCAGGTGTGACCTGCTTAGAGGCAGGGACTCCCCTGATAAAATCTGAGGGGCTGGCGGCTGTAAGGGCGCTAAAAAAAGAGTTTCCTAAATGCAGAATAGTAGCGGATATGAAAGTAATGGACACAGGCCGTCTGGAAGCGGAGATGGCTTTTAAAGCAGGGGCTGATGTTGTTGTTGTAATGGGAAACGCATCGGAAGGGACGATAAAGGAAGCGGTGGACGCATCGCTTAATTATGGCGGGAAAGTGATGGTTGACCTTCTTGAGGCGTCCGCAACAATTAAAATGGCAAAGAGGGCGGCAGAATT
>JAAYXZ010000161.1 GCA_012515635.1 Elusimicrobiota bacterium | reverse complement strand
GTCTATCAAAATCCTCTATACATTTTATTTTTAGTTCAACATTACGTTCATGGCTTGCCTCATCTCCCGCCTCAACATGCACATAGACAAAATCATGAGTCTTCAGCGCATTTATACATGCCTCTGCCTTGCCTTCATAATTTGTGTTATATAACCCTGTTGCCCCTTGCACATCTATAACATCAAGTCCGCTATATAACCCAATACCTTTTATAAGGTCCACCGCTGATATAACAGCGCCTGTTATTCCAAATCTCTCATAAAAGGTTTTCATGGCAGGTCTTTTGCCGGGAGACCAGAACCACAACATATTAGCAATATCTTTCCCTTCTTTTCTTCTTTTCAGGTTTACAGGGTGCTGCTCAAACAATGTATGGGATTCTTCTGTAATCTTATTTAAAAGTTCCGCTGTCTTTACTGCTTCACTGTTCTTCGGCTGAACCAATAACTCCTTGTAAAAACGCCCCACATAATCATGCGGAGGGAAACATTCAACATCAGGCGAATAACCGCCTTTAAGCACAAGAATATGCCTATAGCTTACCCCGGGATAAAATATAACCCCTTTATTGCCAAGATTTTTATTCGCATATTCTATCAAAACAGATGCCTCTTCAGAGGATATGTGTCCCGCAGAATGATTTTTTATTCTGTTATCTTCTGTGATAGAGATGGTATTACACCTGAACACAACATCTGTGTCCTCAAGAGGAACACCTATTGCAGCCGCTTCAAGAACACCTCTGCCCTGAAAATACTTTAGCGGGTCATAACCGAGTATTGAAAGGTTAGCCACCCCTGAACAGGTAGAAAAATTATCGGGTATTGTTTTAAATAAACCGCACCGCCCCTTCTCTGCCAGAAAATCTACATTGCTCTTCTCTGCCACCTGAAGTGGTGTCTTACCACCCAATTTTTTGAGCGGCTTGTCCCCAGCGCCGTCCATTATAAGAATTATATGTTTCATATTATTTCAAAAGAAGGTATTCCTTAAACCTTTCATAATCATTCTCTATTATCTCAAAGTTTTCCTTTTTGCTGTCAAGCCCTTGCAAAGAAGCAGGGAGAGGCGGGTCTATGCTCAACAGTTTTTTTATCTTCTCCGGAAATTTTGCAGGGTCTGCCGTTTCAAAAGCGACAATTGGTCCCTCTTCCCCTGATTTTTCTGCTGCTTTTATGCCAACCGCCCCATGTGGTTCTATAAGTATGCTGTATCTCTCATAAAACCTTTTTATCACCTCATCTACTTCATCCTCTGTTATGGAAAAAGAGACAAAATCACGCCTTAATTGTTCCATATCGGGAGATATATTCAAGACACCTTTTTTTACTGCCTCCCCTGTCTTTTTATCCCTCTCATCTGTCAACCAACCGCCATAAATATCAATAATTCTCGCTAAATTGCTTGGATGCCCGACATTCATCGCATTTGAACTGCACTCCCTTGAAGGGATAACCGGCTTATATTCCCCTGTCTTCAGAAAAACAGGAAACTCATTATTATCATTCACCGCCGCAACAAACCTTTTTACAGGCAACCCCATATTCTTCGCAAAGACACCCCCCATAAGATTCCCAAAATTGCCCGACGGCACTGAAAAAAACACATTCTCCGCATCTATCCTGGAATAAGCATAGAAATAATAAACAATCTGCGGCAACAACCTCCCGAAATTTATGGAGTTGGCTGAGGTGAGCGATAGATGCTTCAATTCTCTGTCATTGAAAGCCCTCTTTACTATCGCCTGACAATCATCAAACTTTCCTTGCACAGCAATCGCTGAAATATTTTTTTCCAGTGTGGTCATCTGCCTTCGCTGTCTCTCAGTCACCTCTCTATAAGGAAAAAGCACCACCACATTTACATTTTCAAGATTATAAAAGGCATTCGCTACCGCTCCGCCGGTATCCCCCGATGTGGCAACCAGCACCGTGATTTTTCTGTTCTCCTCTTTCGCAAAATACTCCATCATCCTTGCCAGCATTCTTGCCGCAAAGTCCTTGAAAGAAGCCGTAGGCCCCTTTGTCAGCCACAGGATATACAGCCCGTTGACTCTCTGAATAGGAATATCAAAGTTATATGCTTCAGCGACCATCCGTTCAAGTTCCGATAGCGCAATCTCATCCCCTATAAAACGACGGATAATATTCAGCGCAATCTGGGGATAACTCTTCTGCCTGAACAAATCTATCTCATCTCTGCTTAATACGGGAATAGACGAAGGCATATACAGCCCATAGTCCTCCGGCTGTCCTTTAAATATCGCCTCTCTAAAACTTGTCTCCGGAACTCCCCTGTTTGTGCTTCTGTATAATATTTTCATCATTCTCCTTAACTTTCTTATATTATAATACTATATGGTGTTTAATAAAATTGGCAGTGATAAAAGAACGGTTCATAACACACACGGACAGCAAGAAAAAATTAGCAGATTGGGGATAGCGGTTAAGTTCGCAAAAGACAGGTTTTTTTTAACGCCCTGTTTTGAATAGGGTTGTATAGACAGGACCTGAAGGGAATAGTTGGCTCTTTATAAGTTCTACTTCTCTTATCTCCATCTCCCCAAATACTGTATCTCTGTTCTTTTCAAGAATCTCATTAAGTAGAGTCCTTTTAGGGGTGGATTTAAATCTGGCTATGGTTATGTGTTCCTTGAATCTGTTCTCCTTCCTGCTTAACCCCGCCTTCTCTATCTCTATTTCAAGAATATTGTTGAGTTTTTTCAGTAGTCCTCCGGAATCAACACCTACCCAGAATATCCTTACATTTTTTTCATCCGGAAAGACACCCACCCCTTGGACTTTCGCTCTTATCAACGGAAACTGTTCAACGGAAGAGGATATAATTCTCTCAATTACAGGAAGATTGCTCTCTGCTGTCTCCCCTATGAACTTTAAGGTAAGGTGTTGATTCTCTGACGGAACTATGCGCGCTTCCCTTATGTTCTTTTTAAGGTTCGCTGTAATTGACTCTTCTATCCTCTTTTTTATCTCATCAGGAATTCTAATCCCTGCAAAGAGCCGCATATTATTTCTTCTTCAACCAGGGCATCATATCTCTCATCTTCTTGCCCACTTCCTCTATAAGATGCTCCTCTGACTGTTTTTTAAGCGCTTTGTACACCGGTCTGCCGACCATGTTCTCTAAAATCCATTCTTTTGCAAAGACACCGTCCTGGATATCGGCAAGGACATACTCCATATTTTCTTTAACGCCCTCATCTACAACCTCAGGTCCGCTTATCATATCGCCATATTCTGCAGTATCGCTTATGACCTCTCTCATCCCCTGTATGCCGCGCTCAATAATAAGGTCCACGATAAGTTTGAGTTCATGACAGGTCTCATAATAGGCAACCTCCGGCTGATATCCTGCCTCTACAAGTGTCTCAAACGCATATTTTATCAGTTGAGTCACTCCTCCGCAGAGGACCACCTGTTCTCCGAAAAGGTCTGTCTCTGTCTCTTCCTTAAATGTGGTCTCAACAACTCCGCATCTTGTTCCGCCGAGCCCTTTGGCATAGGCAAGCGCAAGTTTTAACGCATTCCCTGTATGGTTCTGCTCTACAGCAACAATACACGGAACTCCCTGCCCCTGAACAAACTGCTCTCTTACAAGGTCTCCCGGTCCTTTGGGGGCTACCATAAACACATCAATATTGGCAGGCGGAACTATCTGGTTGTAGTGAATAGAAAAGCCGTGAGCAAATCCCAGCGCCTTGCCTTCTGTAATATTGGGAGCTATAAAATCCCTGTAGATGATTGGCTGCACATTGTCCTGCGCAAGCATCATTATCGCATCGCACTTCTTAGCAATATCAGATGCAGACAACGGAGTAAATCCATCTTTCACCGCCTTCTCATAATTGGGTGTTCCCTCTAATTCGCTTACAAGAACATCCACTCCGCTATCTTTAAGATTTAGCGCATGCGCCCTGCCCTGACTGCCATAACCAATAATTCCCACCTTTTTCCCTTTAAAGAAATTCATATCCGCATCCTTTTCATAATATATCTTAGCCATCTCTTGCCTCCCTTGTTTTTGTAAACTGTAAGGATTATTTTCTCTGGTTAAATTCCCTTGTCATGGCAATTTTACCAGTTCTTATCATCTCTTTTATTCCATAACTCTTCAACATCTCTATTATCGCGTTCACCTTAGATGTCTTGCCTGCCACTTCAAGCGTAAGAGACTGCTTGCCAATATCAACAACCTTTGCCCTAAATATACTTGCTATCTGCATTATATCCTGCCTTACAGCCGCATTCGTTGTCTTTACTTTCATTAGAGCAAGTTCCCTGTCTATGTAATCGCCTTCCGTAAGGTCATAAACCTTTATTACATCAACAAGTTTATTGAG
This sequence comes from Elusimicrobiota bacterium, assembly GCA_012515635.1. GTDB lineage: Bacteria > Ratteibacteria > UBA8468 > B48-G9 > JAFGKM01 > JAAYXZ01. Next base: position 1,346 of record JAAYXZ010000161.1, on the reverse strand, counting down.
TTGTTTATAAATCTGCTCTAATATCTTTTCATCTCCTCTCACCGTCAAAGTCATTCTTGAGATGGAGGGGTCCTCTGTAATAGAGACAGATAAACTGTCTATGTTATATCCCCTTGCCGAAAAAAGCCCTGAAATCCTGGCAAGCACACCTGACTTATTTTCAACCGCTATAACTATAGTACATGCCTTTTGCTCTTTCCCATTATTTTCTGTCATATTCTTCTCCTTTGGGCGGACTTACGCCAATCCCTCAAGCATCTGGTCTAAGGATGTGCCTGCTGGCACCATAGGAAAAACATTCTCTTCTTCGTTTATTCTGCAATCCACAATTACCGGTTTCTCTTTTTCCTTAAGCACCTTGGGAATAATCTTATCAAATTCCTCTGTAGTATCCACTCTATAACCTATAGCGCCATACGCTTCCGCCAGTTTAACAAAATCCGGCTCTGCATTTTTAAGGCAGGTATAGGCATATCTTTTGTCATAAAACAACTGTTGCCACTGCCTCACCATCCCAAGACAGCAGTTGTTCAGAATAATAATCTTCACAGGCAGCTTATTATGGACAGCGGTAGCCAATTCCTGAATATTCATCTGAATACTCCCGTCCCCCGCTATATCCACAACAGTCTTGCCGGGGTTAGCCATCTGCGCGCCGATAGCGGCAGGGAAACCAAACCCCATAGTTCCAAGCCCTCCTGACGTTACAAATGTTCGCGGCTGCATAAAGCTAAAATACTGAGCCGTCCACATCTGGTTTTGTCCCACCTCTGTGCATACTATCGCATCCTTCGGGAGCAGTTCGGAGAGTTTGCTTACAATATACTGCGGCTTCAATCCGTTTTTCTCGTAAGTTAGCGGATATTGTTTTTTCCAGCCCATTACCTTTTTAACCCACGGCCCTATATTTGTCTTTTCTACCTTTTCAGAGAGTTTACCGAGTATCTTCTTCACATCACCCACTATAGGCACATCCACTACTACGTTTTTACTTATAGATGACGGGTCTATATCAATGTGAATGATTTTTGCATTGGAGGCAAAGGTCTCAACCCTGCCTGTTATTCTATCATCAAAACTACACCCCATCGCTATCAAAAGGTCTGTCTCTACAACAGCATAGTTGGCATATTTTGTCCCGTGCATACCAAGCATGCCCAAAGAAAGCGGATTATCACCGGGGATACTGCCAAGCCCCAGCAGTGTAAACACAGCAGGAAAACCCGTCTTCTTTATAAATTTTTCAAGTTCTTTGGAAGCGCCTGAACTTATCACGCCGCCACCGACAAGCAGCAATGGCCTTTTTGCATCTTTAATAATCTTACATGCCTTCTCTATCTGTAAAG
>JAAYXZ010000160.1 GCA_012515635.1 Elusimicrobiota bacterium | reverse complement strand
GGGATATAAATAAAAAAGAGATACCTATTATGTGGATAAAAAAAGAGATTCTTGTGCTTCTTTTACTTATCTTATCTAATCCATCTCCACTTGCGTAGCCAGACCTATTGTCTCTATATTGCATTTTTTTGATATATCCAAAACCTTTACAACATTTTTATAAGGGACGGCTTCATCGCCTTTTATTACTACGGAAAGGTTTTCCTTTATCCTTTTTTTCTCTCTAAGTAGATTATATAACTCTCTTAAAGTAACCTTCTTATCGTCTATATAATAGACATCTTTCGGCGCTACAGTTATTATAGTGCTGTTTTCTACCTGCACCGCCCCAGGCGCAGAGACAGGAAGTTTCACCTCAATACCCTGCTCAATAAAAGGGGCGATTATCAGCAGTATAATCACAAGTGTCAGCGCCACATCCACCATATTCGTTATATTGATACGTGAGAATGTATAATCTTCGTTATTTCTTCTGATAGAACGCATATTTACATTGTCCTTTTTCTTTCAGCGTAAGACCTTACGTATTCCATCATATATGGTAAAAAGAACTCCATCCTTTCAAGGATGTTGTTAAGCCGTTCTCTGTAATAGTTATACCCGACAGCCGCAGGGATGGCTACTATTAAACCAACCACGGTTGTTATCAATGCAGTAAATACTCCGCCTGCGACAAACCGAACGGAAGAAGAACCCGCAGCCGCTATTCCCTGAAAGGATAGAAGCAATCCCCATACAGTTCCAAGAAGCCCGAGAAAAGGGGATATAGTTGATATGGTAGCAAGCGCTGTGAGTTTTGCCCCCAGTTTTCCTTCTTCTTTTATTAGCGCCTTTTCAATGTGACTTTGAAGGTCTTCCGACCTTACCCTTTCCCTCATTTCTATGCCATAACTCAGAATATTATTCAACGGACATTTAAAGAACCGTATATTTTCTCCCTTTTTTATGTAACTCTCAAATATTCTGTTTTTCTTATCCACATCCCTGAATAGAAAAAACTTCTCAATAATAATCTTCCAAGAATAGAACGAAAGACAGACAAGAACAACAATTATTGCTCGTCCGACTATATCTGACTGTCTCCATGACGCTATCCAAATATTTTCCATGTTTCTTTCTCTTTCCCCTTAAATTTAAAGGTTTTTACATCTCCATATATTTTGCATCCGCCGGAATATCAAGTTTGAAGACAGAATCAGAGAATGGCGCTGTATTGATATTTAAGATGTCAACCCACATACCAGGCGTATCTGTGTCTTTCAAAAACTCAATTTTCTCAGGGAACAATGACACTGTATTTACCCACATAAGCATTTTCTTAAACATATCCTGATTGCCCTGCATACCGACAGAGGAAGCGACATTTCCCATCGTGCTCAGGTCATTAACCGTGATAAGATAGTATGCCTTTCCACCTTTAGTTTTCTCTTCAATGGTTACCTTATCAAGAACTTGATAGAGTTGATTTACAACTGCATCGTTCATCATAAATCCCTGTTGTTGTTTCATCTGCTGACGCATATTTTCAGGGAGTTTATTGATATCTATAGTTATTACTGTATTCATCATTTTCTGGTATTGAATCACCTTATCTCCGTCTATCAATATACTCATCTCCATAGGTTCAGGCATACCAGGCTGATTCATTGACATATCCATCTTTAATTTTTTCCCTTTCTGCCAGAAATTAACGGGCATCTTCATAACATCGCCCATCGTAGACATACTGACCTCATATTTACCGCTGATACCCTCTATACCGCTGTATCTCTGTCCTATACGGGTCAAAACCTCTTTCTTGTTGAGTTCCGCCTGCGCAGAAAACACCACACATAAGAGAGCCGTCAAAACTACAAATATTTTTTTCATTTTCATATCCCCCTTTTCTTATATTTTAAACTTCCGTTTTTTAGGGAAAAACACAGGTAAAAAGACATTTATTTCCTGCATTTTTGATATATTATCAAAAAGCCCGCCTTGTTCTTTAATAATATCCCTTTTTTCCTTTCAATGCAACTACCTATTAGACATTTTTTAAGGGAAATAGTATATTGGAATCAAAGCCATGCAAAAAACTGAATACGATATGAAGCGAAAAAATTTAATAATTTTATTATTGTCTTTGACACCCCTTATATTTACTTCCTGCCTCTATGATGCTTTCCATATTCCCAAATTTATCTGGATATTCCTATTAACCGCATTGCTTTTTACGGTTGGAATAAGGGAGAAATTATTTAACCACCGCAACATCTTTATTTTGCCTGCAGGTCTGTTGTTGTTATGGTCTCTTATAACACTTGTCAGATGCGCCAATATCTTTGCAGGATTATACTACACAGTTATTCTGCTTCTCTTTATAACTCTTTATATCTCTCTGGAGAACTATGTAGCCGAAGACAACACCCTGATAGATATCTTTATAAAGGGAACGGTTATTGTGTCCGTTATTGTTTCCGTGTATGGCTTATTACAACTTGCAGGGATAGATTTTATAG
>JAAYXZ010000159.1 GCA_012515635.1 Elusimicrobiota bacterium | reverse complement strand
TACAAGAATATCCATATCCGAAACGAACTTCTCGGTATGTCCGCCTACCTCTGTCTTAATGTTTTTTGACTGAAGAATGGAGATATTTTTAGATATATCTTCGGTTATCTTTGACTCTGTTAAATATACATCCACTCCTTTTTTTGAGAGGAAAAGAGCGGTCTCAAAGCCCGTTGTTCCCAGTCCTGCCACCACTATCTTCTTATCTTTTATATTCATCTGCCTTCGGTTCTGTCCGATTGCTTATCATCTTATTTTTAGCGTTACAAGTGTAAAAAGCGCAAATATAATACCAAGTATCCAGAATCGTATAGTGACTTTGGGTTCAGGGATTCCTTTAAGTTCAAAGTGATGGTGTAGAGGTGTCATTAGAAATATCCGTTTGCCTCTTGTTTTGAAAGAAAACACCTGTATAATGACAGAGAACGCCTCTATAAAGAAGACGCTTCCCATTATGATAAGAGAGAGTTCCTGTTTGACAATAATAGCCAAAAGACCGATGATACCGCCCAACATAAGAGAGCCCGTATCACCCATAAAGATTTCTGCAGGGTAGCAATTATACCATAAGAACCCTAATGATGCGCCTATAAGCGCTCCTGCAAATACCGTTACCTCTTCAGCCCCTTTTATATGAGGTATATTCAGGTATCCTGCGAATGTTACATTGCTGACAATATATGAGATAGCGCCGTATGTCAGAGCTATCATAAGTACGGAACCGATAGCAAGTCCGTCCATTCCATCTGTAAGATTAACTGCGTTTGATGAGGCGACAATAACTAAAGTGGCAAAAAATATGTAATAAATCCCCAACGGAAAAACAATATGTTTTAAAAACGGCATATACACAGAGGTGTTGAAATTCAAACCGGGATGGTAATATAGAATCAGCCCTATAATCAATCCGATGCTTATTTGCCCCAATATCTTTACCAACGGTCTGAGACCTTCATGGGTCTGTTGTTTGAGTTTTATGTAATCGTCCCAAAAACCGAAAGCAGCCAACCAAACAGAGAGAAGGATTAAAAGCAGGATATATGCGTTTTTAATATCCGCCCATAGAAGCGTGGAGATAAGGATGCTTCCAAGAATAATCAATCCTCCCATTGTGGGAACTTTATCCTTATTATCATTCCTGAAACTAAGAAGTTTGTTGGGGTGACACAAGTTCTTTAATGCGTTGATGGTGCTTTTACCTGTAAGGATTATGAGGAACATAGAGGTAAGCGTGGCAAAAACAGTTCTTACGGTGACATACCTAAAGACGTTAAACCCGAACCAGTATGATGTGAATTGATATAGCAGTTTGTATAACATCGCTTATCCTCCGAATTTTTCTAACAAATAATCCACAATTTTATCCATGTTCATAACCCTTGAGCCCTTAATCAGGATAGCATCGCCTTTAAGTGTGATACCCGAAAGGTGTTTGTTCAGCGTATCTATATCTTCAAAGTGCTTCCATTTTAAACCTGATACGCTTCCCGTTATTTTGCTTTTATCTCCCAATGTAAGAATTATATCTATATTTAATTTTTTGGCAAAAACGCCTATATTCCTATGATAAAAAGAGGATAACTTCCCGAGT
>JAAYXZ010000158.1 GCA_012515635.1 Elusimicrobiota bacterium | reverse complement strand
GATACGCGCTTTCCAAGCGCGCGCACTCGGCCTCTATGCGACCTCTCCTTTTTAATCCGTCATTGAAACAATGTATATTATAATGTTTTTATGGGGTTTTTATAATTTAATGTTAAATCTTTGATAGAAAACTTTTTTTAATACCGTTAACATCTTCCCATATAACGCTTCATTTTTATATGGTATTATAACTTCGCAACACTCATTCCGTCAATAAAGAACTACCGATTGATGTATTTAATCCAGTGTTTGTATAACCCGTCAGAGCATAAATATTTATTGTTTTGACATCATAAAAAAATGGAGTAAACTCATAGAATATAAGAGCCGCATAACTTAAAAGGAGAGGATACTATGAATATAGGCGTTGTTGGGTTTGGGAAAAGAATCAGGGAAATCCTTTATACATCACTGAAAGAGGTATATCCTGATTTTCATGTAACAGGAATAGTAGACCCTGACGAAAAAGGAGCCAGAGAGCGCCTGTTATCTGACGAAGACAAAGAAAAAGTAGTGTTTTACGACACATTGGATGAGATGGTTAGAAAAGCCAAGATAGATATCCTGTGTATCGGGACAAGATGCGATCTGCATACCCCTTATGCGATACAGGCGGCTAAATATGATATCCCTCTTTTGCTTGAGAAGCCGGTTGCAATAAATATGGAGCAGGCGCTGGAGTTGGAGAAAGCGTTTGAAAATACAAAATGCAGGGTAGTGGTAAGTTTCCCGTTAAGGTTATCCACACTCGGTAATTTCACAAAAAATATGGTGGATAACGGTGTGGTAGGGGACCCGATGCACGTTATGGCGTGGAACTATGTCCCGTATGGCGCCGTTTACTGGGAACAGGGATACCGCAATTATGATATTACACAGGGGCTATTCATCCAGAAAGCCACCCATGACTTTGACTATATTATGTATGTCTTAGGAATGCCCATTTTAAGGGTGGGAACAATGGCTACATTCCAGAAGGTCTTCGGCGGAAAAAAAGCTGCAGGGCTGGTATGCTCCAAATGTGGTGAGGCAGAGACCTGCCTTGAAAGCCCTGAGAACAGGATGAAAAACCGTTCAGGGTATCATACAGGCGACCATCCCTGTGTCTATAGCATTGATTGCGGCACAGTGGAGACAGGTACCAATGAAGATGCTTCCAGCGCGGTTTTTGAACTTCCTTCCGGCAGACATGGCGTTTATACTCAGGTATTCTTTACAAGAAGAGATGCGCACGCAAGAGGTCTGACTATCAGTGGATATATGGGCACACTAAAACTGGAATGGTACGAAAGCCAAATTAATCTTGTCAGGCATCATCAACCGTTTTCTGAAGTAATAAACACAGATAAAGGACTCCCGCACTTCGGCGGAGATTTAGACCTCGCAAGAGAAATGGTAAAGGTTGTAAGGCACAGCGACTATACTTCAATAGCGCCTATAGAGACAGGTATAGCAAGCGTATATGTGTGCCTTGCGGCAAAAGAGTCATACCAAACAGGGAAGTTTGTGAATGTCCGACAGGTAGGACAAGTATAAAACAAGAATACCAATTAAAATATTTATTGGTTTTTTGATTCTCTGAAAAAGGGCTATGGTAAACTATGAAAAAGCCATAGCCCTCTCCATTCATTCAGCAATCTCTGGGCAACACTCCTGTCTTTTATAACAATAATGCACTCCTGGTTTTTTTTCGCGGAAACTGTTGGATTATACGAACCCGTAACTACTGTTTCTCCATCAATAATAAAGAGTTTGTCATGCAGAAAACCTGCAAGATTGCTCCTCTTCAATGCGCAGCTGTAATCGGAGAGTGGATAAAAGACAGAGTATGGCTCTATGCCTGATGCGTCCATTATGCCGTTCACCTTAACCCCAGCCAATTTTCTGCCGACAACCGCTTTGGCAATCTCCTCTGACGTGAAACGGTAATGCGCAAAATGTATGGTCTTTTTTGCCTTTGAAATCTCCTGTATTATAACAGATTCGCCATCTGTCCCGGGTGAAAAACATATCTTATATATCTCGTCCTGATATATTTCAGAGGAAGAGCCCTTTAGTTTTTTTGGCTT
>JAAYXZ010000157.1 GCA_012515635.1 Elusimicrobiota bacterium | reverse complement strand
CCACATCCATAAAAGGGGAATCAATAAAATAATATTTTAAATGTGGAATTTTAGGGATAGTTTTCACTCTTTTTTCTCTCCGCGGAGCAACAAGAAAAACAGTGTTTTTCACAAGTTCTTTATATCTATGCCATGTCTTTAATTCATTGAAAATATCCTCTCCCGTAATACAAAAAATATCCGCGTTCGGCATCCTTTTTTTTAAGACAAGAATGGTATCAAAGGTATATGATGACCGCGGTCGTTTTATCTCTAAATCATCTGCTTCAAAATACTTGTTATCTTTTATAGCTGTTTTCACCATTTCAAATCTGTGAGAAGCGGGGGCAAATGTCTTCTTTTTATGGTATGGGATACCCGCAGTAATAAACAACACTTTCTCCAATGAGAATTCTTCTCTTGCTTTTTCTGCAATAATTAGATGTCCTATGTGGATAGGGTCAAAAGTTCCGCCAATCATTCCTATTCTGCGATATGTTTTATTGCCTGGTTTGTCCATTGCCGTAAATAATGTACTTGTATGAGGTAAGGTCTGCGAGTCCCATAGGACCTCGGGCATGAATTTTATCGGTGCTTATTCCTATCTCTGCGCCCATACCAAATTCTCCGCCATCTGTAAATCTGGTGGAAGCATTATGAAATAGCGCCGCGGCATCAACATCATTAAAAAATTTAGAGACAGCTTCTTTATTGTTGGTGATAATCGCCTCTGAATGCATTGAACCATAATTATTGATATGATTTATTGCTTCATCCAATGAGCCCACTATTTTTATAGAGATTATGCGGTCAAGATATTCTGCAAACCAGTCCTCCTCAACAGCTCTATTTATATCTCTAAGAATCTTAAGAGTTTCAGGACATCCTCTCATCTCCACCTGCGCCTCTTTGAATATTTTAGCCATTAAAGGAAGAAAAGCATCAGCGATATCTTTATGAACAAGCAATGTCTCCATAGCATTACAAGTAGCAGGTCTTTGCACTTTGGCGTTATAACATACATTTACAGCCATATCTATTTCTGCGTCCTTGTCCACATAAATATGGCATATGCCTTTATAGTGTTTAATTACAGGTATGGTGCTTTCTTCCACTACCGCCTTTATAAGAGAATCGCCTCCTCTCGGAATAATCAGGTCTATATATCTATTAAGGGAGAGAAGATACTTTACCGCTTTTCTGCCTCCGGAAGTTATGAGTTGCACCATATCTTCGGAGAGACCTGCTTCCGCTAAACTTTTTTTCATTAATGATACAAAAATTTTGTTTGAATGCTTTGCTTCTTTTCCTCCGCGGAGAACCACGCTATTCCCTGCCTTCAAACATAATATCCCTGCCTCTATAGTAACATCCGGCCTTGATTCATAAATAATGCCTATAACCCCTATAGGTGTTCTTATTTTTTCTATTCTGATCCCGTTAGGTCTTATGGTCTCTGATATTTTTTCGCCTACAGGGTCGGTAAGTTCTTTTACAACAGATATTCCTTTGAGAATTTGAGATAATCTTTTTTCTGTAAGTGTCAACCTGTCTATAAACGCAGATGAACAATTGTTTATTTTCGCTTTTTCTATATCTTGTTTATTGGCTGACAATATCTTTTTTTCATTTTTAGAGATGTTTGCTGATAAACATTCCAGGAATCTGTTTTTTTGGGCGGAAGTATAGTTTAATGCCTTGAGTGAAATATTCTTTGCCTTCTTTGTTTGTTCAAGAATCTCCTCTTTCCAGTCCATTTTCCCTCTTTTATGTCATCTTTTATTTGATGGAAGAAAAAGCGTTCCTATGTTCTCTCCTTTGAACGCTTCTGTTATGCTCCACATTTTTTTTCCGTTTAATATAACGCAGTATATTCCTCTCTCTGCAACATATCTTGCAGCAGAAACTTTACTTCTCATTCCGCCTGTTCCGCACCCTGAAGTAGAAGTATTTTTGACCATTTGTTCCGCTTTGGAAAAATCCTCAACAAGGTCTATAACCTTGCTATTGGAATTTTTTTTAGGGTCCTCGCAACTTAAACCATTGACATCGGTTATCATAATCAGCATATCCGCAGATATAAGATCTGCCACATAGGCAGAAAGAGTATCGTTATCCCCGACTTTTATCTCATCCACAGCAATACTGTCATTTTCATTGATAATCGGAACCACCTTCAACTCAAAGAGTGTCTGCATCGTCTTTCTGGCATTATTTTCCCTTACCGGCATTGTAAAAACATCCCTTGTAAGTAAAATCTGCCCTACATTGATTCCTTCATCTCTGAAAAACCGTTCATATACCCTCATTAATCTGCTCTGACCGATACTTGCCGCTGCCTGTAATTGTGAAATCTCCGCAGGTCTTTTTTCCCAACCGAGCAGTTGCATACCTGCGCCTATTGCGCCCGATGAAACCATTGCAACCTTTACGCCCTTCTCTTTAATGAGAATACAGACCTGTTCAACAAGGTGTTCAATAACAGAGAGGTCAAGCCGATTATTAGAAGATGTTAATACACTGGTCCCGATTTTAACAACTACTTTGTTAAGCCCTTGAAATATGTTTTTTCTTTCCATTTAATTCTTCTCTTGTTTTTTTTATACCTGTTAATTTTTCTGTCAATTCTTTCACATTGCCATCTCTTACAATTCTTACCATTTCGGATAAGTTGTCTTCAAATTCGGAGAGAATGTTTAAAAGGTTCTCCCTGTTCGCTATAAATATTTCAGCCCACATTTCAGGTAAACTCTTGCCTATTCTTGTAGTATCTAAAAACCCCGTTCCAATACAGGATAAAAGTTTCTCCTTGTCCTCCGCTTTTTCCAGCAATAAAATTAAGGTAAATATTAAAAAATGCGGAAAATGGCTTGTAAGCGCAAGGAATCTATCATGTTCTTCAGGGGAAAGGAGAACAACTTCAGACCCGAGCGCAACCCAGAATTCTTTTATTCGGGATATATTCTCCTCTTTGGTATATTCTCTGGGAGTTATAATCGCAAACTTTCCCTGAAACAAGTTTTCCTGAACAGATTCTATACCGCTCTTATCAGAACCGGCTATTGGATGAGACCCCACAAAATTTGAGTCCCTGCCCAAAATCGCCAAAGCGTCGTTCACTATTTTTTCTTTTATGCTGGATACATCTGTCACCAGAAGATGCGGATGGGCTTTCTGTATTTTTAAAAAGTAATCTTTAACAGCGCCGACAGGGGTTGCTATTACAAGAAGGTTTAGGTTTTTTACTCCTTCCTCAAAATCAATAAAATACTCATCTATCAACCCCTGTGATTTTGCTTTTTCAAGGGTAGAATGCCTTCTACTAAAGCCAACTACTTTCTCTGCTATCTTTCTTTTTTTCACCTCAAGCGCCAGAGAACCGCCTATCAACCCGATTCCTGCTATACCGATATTTTTAAATTCCGCCATAATAAGAACTGCCTATTTCTTGATGTTCTCAAAAAATTTCAGTATCTCTATAGGAAGAGGAAATATCATAGTTGCATTTTTTTCCTGCGCTATCTCAGTCGCTGTCTGCATAAATCTCAACTGAATGGCTATCGGTTCCGTAGCGAGAACTTTTGCTGCTTCCATAAGTTTTTGAGATGCCTGATATTCTCCTTCTGCATTAATAATCCTTGCTCGCCTATCCCTCTCAACCTCCGCCTGCCTTGCCATAGACCGCTTCATTGTGTCAGGCAATTCCACTTCTTTTATCTCTACTATACTTACCTTGATTCCCCATGGGTCCGTCTGTTCGTCTATTATATGCTGAAGTTGCTGGTTAACTATACTCCTTTCTGAGAGTATCTGGTCCAATTCAAACTGCCCTGCTATCCCTCTGAGTGTTGTCTGGGCAAGTTGCATAGTGGCAAGATGATAATTTTCCACAGTTACCACTGCTTTTGCAGGGTCCATTACCCTAAACCAAACAACCGCATTTATCTTTATAGGCACATTGTCCTTTGTCATTACTTCCTGAGGTGTCACATCAAAAGTAACAGTCCTTAAACTTATCTTCACCATTTTTTCAGCCATAGGGATAATGAAAAAAAGACCCGGCCCTCTTGCGCCCATAAGACGTCCCAAACGAAATATAACACCTCTCTCATATTCATTTACTATTTTTATAGAATTAGCCAATAGAAAGAACACAACGAAAACTATCATCAGAATTCCACTCATTTTATATTCTCCTTTTAAAAGAAAGAAACATTGTTCTTTTCTTAAAACCTATCATATTGCTGTTGCGCTGTCAATCTTTTATCGCTGTTTTCTTTTGATTTACAAGGTATTTCATTATACTTTGCGCCGCTCTTCTTCCCATACCCATAGCGCTTATAACAGTAGAGGCGCCCGTAGCAATATCCCCGCCCGCAAAGATTCCGGGTATATTTGTCTCTCCGGTGGTTTCATCTACAATAATGTTCCCTTTTCTGCCTGTCTTTAGATTCTTATATGTTGCAGGTATAAGAGGGCTTGGGTTTTGCCCTATTGCCACTATTACGCTATCCATAAATATTATCTCTTCTGACCCCTCAATAGGAACAGGGCTTCTTCTTCCGCTTTCGTCCGGCTCTCCCAATTTGTTATGGATTACTTTTATACCTTTCATATATCCGTTTTCATCCCCTATAATCTCCAACGGCTGGACCAGAAAAACAAATTTTATACCTTCTTCCATTGCGTTTTCTATCTCTTCTCTTCGCGCAGGCATCTCCTTTTCTGTCCTTCTGTAAAGCACTACAACCTCTTTCGCCCCTAACCGTAAAGCCGCCCTCGCAGAATCCATAGCAACATTACCGCCGCCTATAACCGCAACTTTTTCCCCTATGGTTACAGGTGTATCATACTCAGGGAAGAGATACCCTTTCATTAGATTAACTCTTGTCAAAAACTCATTTGCAGAATATACCATTAAAAAGTTTTCTCCGGGTATTCCTATAAAAGAGGGAAGCCCCGCGCCTGAACCTATAAAAATAGCTTTATATCCTAAATCAAACAAATCGTCTATAGCTATAGTTTTGCCGATTATGATGTCCGTATTTATCTCTACGCCCACTTCTTTTACTGCATCTATCTCTTTTCTTACAATTCCTTTAGGAAGACGGAATTCAGGAATGCCATAAATTAAAACTCCGCCGGGACTGTGGAGCGCCTCAAAAACAGTCACCTTAACCCCGCATTTGGCAAGTTCTGAAGCACAAGTAAGTCCTGCCGGTCCGGAACCGACTACGGCAACTCTCTCACCGCTTATCTCTTTACTGGTAAAAATAGAACAATCCAGATGCTGGTCTCCTCTGTCCGCTACAAATCTTTCAAGTTTTCCTATTGCTATCGGCTGCCCCCTCTTTGAAAGGGTGCAAAGCATCTCACACTGTGTCTCCTGAGGACATACTCTCCCGCAAATTGCAGGCAAAAGGTTTGTCTTATAAATTGTTTCCAGCGCATCCTGAAACTTCCCTTCCGCAACTTGTTTAATAAACCCGGGGATATCTATCTCTACAGGACATCCCTTCACGCAGGGTGCTTTTTTACATTGTAAGCATCTTTCTGCTTCTATAACCGCTTGTTCTTCGGTATATCCAGCAGCAACTTCATTAAAATTCTTTATACGTTCTTCAACCGGCTGCTTGCTGTCTTTTACTCTTTCTCTCTGTTTCATTTTTCTACTCCAGTGTATTTAATTTCTTTTCTATTCATAGTTATATGTTTTCTCCAGTTTTTATCATCCTGTTCTGGATAATCTTTTCTGAAATGCGCTCCTCTGCTCTCCTTCCTAAGTGAAGAGACCTTAGTAATCAGAAACGAGGTTATTAGCATATTAAGGGTATCAAAACCTGAGTCGTCCGAAAATTCTTTTAAGAATGCATATTTCATCCAGTCAGTGATTTTATCTTCTGCGTTTTTCAGGATACCATCTTCTCTCTCTATCCCGACATTACGCCACATCAAGCTTTTTATAGACCTTTTTAAGTCATATCTGTCAATGAGTATATCCGCTTTCTGAGGAAAACAGTGTTTATATTTGAAGTTGGAGTGTTTAAGCCCTT
>JAAYXZ010000020.1 GCA_012515635.1 Elusimicrobiota bacterium | reverse complement strand
TTCTATGTCGCCTGCTGTCTTCCTGCCTGATGCTTTGATGGCGTCTATTATTGCTCTTACCCGCTCTTTATCTGCCTTGAATTTTTTTATATCCCCCTTCCGTTTCTCTTTCCACTCTTTATGCACGACCATTGCCTTGATGGATGATACAGCCCGTTCGGGGAAAGGATAGTTGGGTATGCCTTTTTTCATTAGCGCTTTAACACCGTCTTCTATGCGCTTGCCGCCCATAAATGAAGCCACTACGGGTTTTTTGTGTTTCTTTGCGGCAGAGGATATCTCTTCAGCGCTTTCAGGTATCTGGGTTACAACCTGCGGAGTCAGTATGGTTACAACAGCATCCACATTGTCCTCTGAAAGGACAGTGTTCATCGCTTTTCCGTATGTGTTGGCAAGTGCGTCGCCCAAGATGTCTACGGGGTTATTGATATTGGCGGCGAGGGGAAGGAACTCCTTCAGTTGTGTCTTTGTCTTCTCTGACATAGAGGAAGGCACAAGGCCTTCGGATTCTATTACATCCATAGCCAAAACAGCGGGACCCCCTGCGTTTGTCACTATGGCGATTTTCCTTCCCGCAGGTATCGGCTGGGACGAGAAAGCCATAGCGTAGTCAAATAGTTCCTGGACGGAGTTTGCGCGTATCACGCCTGCCTGTTTCAGCGCTGCGTTGTAGGCGTTGTCAGAGCCGGCTAAACTGCCTGTATGTGAGGATACTGCTTTGCTTCCCGCTGCACTCTTGCCTGATTTAACCATAATGATGGGCTTTTTCAGGGCGACTTTTCTTGCGGTCTCTATAAACTGCTTGCCGTCTTTCATGCCTTCAAGGTAGAGCAGGATAACATTTGTTTCAGGGTCTTTGCCGAAGTCGGCAATGAGGTCTGTCTCTGATACATCCGCCATATTCCCGAAACTTACAAATTTGGAGAGTCCTATGTTCTCTTTTACCGCCCAGTCAAGAATTGCTGTCCCGAGCGCTCCTGATTGCGTGATGAAAGAGATTTTCCCTTTCGGGGGCATATCAAAGGCGAAAGATGCGTTAAGGTTGTTGACTGCGTCAATAACGCCCAAGCAGTTAGGACCTATCATACGCATCTTGTATTTCTTTACGATGTCTTTGAGTTTCTCTTCCCGTTCTTTCCCTTCTTCGCCCGCTTCTTTGAAGCCCGCACTTATAACGATAAGCCCTTTAACGCCTTTTTTGCCGCAATTTTCTGCTACATCAAGAACTAATCTTGAAGGAATGACAATTATTGCGAGTTCGGGTGCTACGGGGACGTCGGATATGCTTTTGTATGATTTGAGATTGAGTATATCGCCTTCCGCAGAGGAATTTATAGGATATACTTTTCCTTTAAAGCCGCCGTCTATTACATTTTTAAGAATTTTGAATCCAAGTTTGCCTGGATGCTTTGATGCGCCGATGATAGCAACACTGGCCGGTGTAAAAAATCTGCTCAACATAAAACACTCCTTTTCTGGTAAATTGTCAAAAAACAGAGATAAAAGACAAACTCAAATAAGATAGTATAAATTTAGGGGAAAGTCAAATTAAAAGAAGGCGCTTATTTACAATGAAAAACAGTGAATTGATGGTCGGAAAAACCTGTTTTTGGGGGAAACGACTCCTGTTTTTTCAGTATCTTTTTCCCTTAGGGAAAAAGGTTCTGAGCGGGGTAGATAAAGGCAATCGGGGTGTGCTATTATTAGTGGAAATGAGAGACACAGGAGACGGATTTTCTATTATAGAGGTGCTGGTGGTTCTGCTGATATTTTCACTGCTGATGGTTCCTGCGACAGTGTATTTTCTCAGGTATCAGCGGGATTGTCTTTTGGATAGCGCTGCAAAAGAGGTTATTGCGATAGCGGATTTTGCAAGAGAATCGGCGGTAAATGAAAGGAAGATGTTCAGTGTTGTCTTGGATGATGAAGGTTTTGCGGTATTGAGAGAAGGCAGTGAACAGGTGGATAAAAAACATAGATTTCCTGAACATATAGAGATAAAGGAGAAATCGGCAGGGTTCTCCCCGCTTGTCTTTAATCCGGACGGAACGGCGAAAACAGGCGGTTTCCTTGTTTTAAGGAACAGGGCGGGGAATAAAGAGGTGAAGATAGTGGCGCATAACCTTACAGGCAGGTGTTTTATAGCGGATGACGAAAAAGCGGATGATGAGAACACGGATGAGGGGACAAAAGGGGCGGAGAAGTAAAGGGATGACGTTTATCGGTGTGTTGGTGGCGTTTTTCATCCTTGCTGTCGGTATCCTTTATCTTGTAAGGGTGTACCCTGTGATAGATAAACTGTCCGCAAGGAGCAAGTCGTATATTATCACTTCGCAGATAGCGGACAGGATATTTGTTCTTATGGAAGAGGTTTACGGAAGTCCTGATGGTCCGCCTGTCCCGTCTTTTATAACGGGGGTTGATGAGAGGTTTCCTCTCTTCAGTTATTCGGTGTATATAGGAGAGGAGCGGGAGGGGCTGTTCAGGATGGATGCGGAGATAACAGAAAAGACAGAGGGCAAAAATGAGAACACGTATTTTACGGGGAGTTTCAGGAGACGGTAGGGGCTTTACCGTTCTTGAGGTTCTTATAGCGATGATTATTTTTTGTATTGCAGTATTCTCTTCCATCGCAATACTCAAGGGCTCTCTTGTGCGGTTTGGGAAACAGACAGGTGCGAAGAAGGTCTTCTCTGAAGTTGCGCAGGTGTTAGATTATATGGAGAGATATTTGGTCTCGGCTGTGTGTGATACTGATGCAGGGATTGCATTTAAGGGGGCCAAGGGGTATGTGCGGTTTGTGTCTCCGTTCTCCGAAGGGGTTGAATCAGACCTTGCTAAGTTCGGGATATATTTTGATGAGGAGAGCAATGCGGTGAAGGTTGCTGTTGTCAGGATTGACAGCAAGTCGCCTGATTTTGTTTTCCCTGCAGGGTTCGCAGGGGCGCAGGTGCTTGGGGAGAATATAGGGGAGTTTATCATTTCGTATTATGATGGGGCGGATTGGCTTGACGGATGGGACACCAGAGGCATGGAAGAGCCGAAACTTCCCCGCTTAATTAAGGTGGAGATAACTGCTTTTTCGGAAAAAATTGAAGGGGAGAGGCATGAGGAAGGATTTGAAAAATTTATCAGGATTATTGCGGAATAAAAAGGGCGTATCTATTGTGGTGGCTCTTATGATTCTTCTCATCCTTTTTCTCTTTACTGGTATGCTTTTGTTCTTCTTTAAGTTTTGGGAGAGGTCGTCCTATAAAAGATTTACAGGCAAGGCGGCATATAGGTTCGCTATGATGGGTGTGGATACAGCTATATGGGAACTGGATAATGACGATACGGAGTATGATGCTTTTACGGATAGGTGGAGGGCATACTTTGAAGGGGATGATATAGACCTTAACGGAGATGAGGTTCCTGATGCCAGATGGTTTTACATAACAGATAACACTGGTGCGGTGATAGGCAGATATGCTGTTTTGGTTGAGGATGAGAGCGGAAAGATTAACATCAATTATGCAGGGGGCGGTGATATGTCTTGGCCGACATATACTGTTCAGGATATAGGTGTTTTCAGCAACATTATCGGCGAGCATAGGGCTTGGCAAATCGTTGATTACAGGAGAGGGAGAAGATACGCTGTTCCTTCGGATATAAAACTGGCTGACGGGATAGGCGAGGGGATATACCAGAAACTCAGGAATTATATCACCACTTTTTCTTATGACTTAAATACAAACAGATACGGAGAGCGGCGGATAAATCTCAATAACGCTTCGTTTGAGACGCTCTTGCAGGTATTGGGGAATCTTGGCTATGAAGAGAGTGTTGCCGGGCAGATTGCGGTCAATATCATTGCTTACAGAGATACAAGCAGGGTGCCTCCCCAATATCATACAGAGAAGCAGGTATTGTTTGGGGTGAACAAGACACCGTACTTCAACGAGATAGAGGCAGTTAAACCCTGGAAGGCGCAAGTAGAGGGCAAGACGATTATGTTAAGGGAGATAGGGGGGCAGTTTATAGAGATTTTCAACCCTTACCCTGAACCGCTGGATATAGGCAACTGGTGTATAACAGGGGTTGTAACGCTTTTTTCCGGGTCGGGCGGCGAGGTGTATCAGGAGTCGCTGGATATCTTTGATGAGGTGGTCGGGGGGGAGACGGATATAGCGCCTGAGAGGGTTAAAAGCGCTATGGAGAGGGTGGTCTCCTCTTCTATAGTAATTCCCAAAGGGACAGTTATACAGCCGTATTCTTACTATACCATCGGCGATTCAATGAGCATAACTATCGTGATTATACCAGCAAAGCCGGTGCCTGTGATTATCCCTCTCTTTGTTCCTATAAGGGACCCGAAGGGGTGTCAGCAGTATGAGCCGATGCTTGCCGTGAATCCCGGCTCACTCGGTTTTATTGCGGATGTTTTGCATAAGATACCTTTGTTTGCCAAGTTGGGGTTGGATTTTACCATGCGGTTGTATGACGGTAATGACAACCTGATAGAGGAGACGGAATATATCGTGGACACTCCTTTGAACACTGTGGGCAAGAACGACCCCAGAATGTCGGGGATATTTGACTGGTATCCCAATAAACCGACACCAGGGGGTCCTAATATAACTTTTCAGCCGTGGATTGGCGGAGAGTTCGGTCTGACGGACTGGATATTGAACTGGCCTACCGCTTTTATGGTTAAAAATGACAGGTTTGTCTCGGTGTCGGAACTCTCCTTTATCCATAAAAAAGAGCATTGGAAGACACTGGATTTCTGGAAGCATGGGGACGACAGGAAAGTTATTGATTATTTTACGGTTGTGGAAAATCCAGGAGCGCCGAGTTATGGCAGGTTGAACATAAATACCTCTTCAGAGACCGCGCTGATGTGTCTCCCGCTTGTTGATAAAGATGTGGCAGGGACGATAATAAATGCCCGGCCTTATAAAGATATATCGGAGGTTCTCGGGGTATATGATGACGGCTCTCCGTCTCAGGCGCATTTAAGCAGGGAGATGACAAAATACGGGTTTAATTTCAGGGACAATACAATGGACCTTTTTATAGACGAGGAGAGAGAGAAAGAACTTGTTTTTTCAAGGATAATAGACCTTATTACTGTAAGGAGCAATGTCTTTAAAGTGATTGCTGTCGGACAGAAGGTGCAGGATATAAATAATAATGGTAAAATAGAGGATGAAGAAATTATAGCAGATAAAAAGGGTGTGTTTTGGTATGACAGGAACAAGAAAAAAGTGATATACCGAAGAGAAATACAGTAGAAACAGCGGGATAAAGAAAAGAATACAAGAGACAAAACAGGAGGATGTGAAGGATAGATGAAAAAGATAAAAATAAGATTCTCTAAAAAGAGCAGATTGGTTTTGCTTACTGCGGTCTCGGCGGTTGCTTTGGCAGGGATCGTGTATCTGTCCTTCTTTTTTAAGAACAGAGATGTTGTTGCTGTTGTCAATGGATATTCTATAACAATCAAGGACATACTTGTTGAGATGGAGACGTCGCCTTCGGTGTACAGGGATGCGCTGGGGTATGATGCTAACGGCGTTGTGGATGCATATATAAACCAGATACTCCTCTTTCAGGAGGCAAAAAAACATGAGAGAAGGTTGAAACGCGATGTCAATGAAATAATGAAAAACTATTACATAAAGGAACTGAGCAGAGAATATGTGGACAAGGTTTTTTCGGAACAGATAGTAGTGACGGATGAGGAAGTAGCAGAGTATTACAATACTCATCTGGAGGAGTTCCTTATACCTGAAAAGGTGAGGTTGATTGAAATAGTTTTATCTACGCAGGAGAGGGCTGAAAATATCAGAAAGCGGATATCTGCGGGAGAGTCGTTTGAGTGGATAGCGGTGAACGAATCCATATCTCCGAGCAAAGAAGCGGCAGGAGACCTTGGGTGGATTGATATCAGAAAACTTGAGCCCGAGTTAGCAACATTGGTTACAAGGATGACCCCGGGGGATATACTTGCCGATATCGTAAAAACAGAGGCGGGGTATCACATAATTAAACTTGCAGGCAAGACAGAGAGTATGATGCTTACCCTTGAAGATGCTTCTCCCCGTATAAGAGAGATGCTGGTCTCTTTTAAAAAGAAAGGGGAAGTGGATGCGTTGATATCTAAATTGAAAGCAAACAGCAGAACAAAGGTTTATTCGGGGAAGATAGAAAGATTAAAAGTACAATAAAAGAGAGGGCGCAATGAAAAAGTTATTTATTTATGCTGTGCTTATCGGTATGTGCTTTGCTCAAGGGTTGTATTGTAAGAATGCGGCAGTGGCTATGGTGGGTAACAAGATTATTCTGGAAAGCGATGTCCGTAGCAAGATGAGCGAAATTAGCGGGGATTATGAAGTGGCGTTGCGGGATGTCGTGATAGAGAATATGTTGTTGTTTGAAGCGGAGAAGGAAGGGATAATTATAGAGCCTGAAGAATTTGCGTTTGAAGTGGAACGGATAAAGCAGGGCTTTGCTGATGAGGCGTCCTTTTACGCTGCGTTGGATAAGGAGAATATGCCTTATAGTTTGTTTGTTCAGATGATTGAGAACAAGATTAAGGTGAATGCGATTGTAAAAAAGAATGTGATTGATAAGATACAGATATCTTCTTCTGAAGTTGCGGAGAAGATGAGAGAGATGAGCGACCTCGGCAATTATACATACAGGTTTCGCCTGAAATGGTTTGGAGATGATTTGTCGGCGCAGGAGTTTATAGAAGGTTTTGATATTGCCAATGAAGAGGAGATGGGGGATGCGGTAACTCTCTCAAAAGAGAATATTTCTTCTGAAGTGTTGGCAGGGATAGAGCAACTTTCCCCGAATGAACTCAGCGGTCCCATAAAGGTAGGGGACAGATACCTTGTGGTTATGCTTAAAGAGGCGCAGAGAGTAGAAGCCAATTCCTATCAGTTATATTTGAGAGTAAGAAATATGCTGTTGAATATGAAGTTTGAAGATGCCTTCAACAATTATCTTAGGGAGTTGCAGTTGAAGACGCCTGTGTTTTATGTTGATTGATAGGCGGGCTGATATTCAGTAAAAAGGGTGCTCTTTAGGTGGTTTCGTCATTTTTTTGTTTTTGTTGTGGTTGAGCGGATTCTGTTAAAATGGAGAAAAAAATAATAGGCATTTCTCTCGGAGACCCTGCTGGCATAGGCGCTGAAGTGCTGCTGAAAGGGTTTCCGCAGCTAAGCAAGACCTCAGGCGCTACCCCCCTTGTGATAGGCGATATCGCGGTTGTTGAAAAAAACCTTGTTTACGGGAAGGCGTCCGTTAATATTGTTCAACGCAAGAGTGAGATGAAACAGGGGTATCTGAACATATACAACACAGGGGTTATCAAAGACAAGGATTTTCCGATAGGTAAAGATTCCTCTCTATGCGGGAAAGCGTCATTCCTTTATGTGGAAAAAGCAATGCAACTCTGGAAAGAGAGAGAGATAGACGGGCTTGTAACGCTTCCTATCTCAAAGAAAGCGTGGCATATGGCGGGGTTCCGCTATTCGGGGCATACAGAACTCCTTGCAGAGAGGTTGGGCAGTAAAAGATTTGCGATGGTGATGATAGCGGGCAACATAAGGGCGCTTCTTGCCACAACACATATTCCATTGAAAGAGGTGAGCGGGAAACTCTCCGAAGAGTTGCTTGCCGAAAAGATTCTTATCGGCTATGAGTTTTTACAGAAGATAGGGATAGAGCATCCGGTGATCGGGGTCTCCGCTCTTAACCCTCACGGGGGAGAGGGCGGGGTGCTGGGGGACGAAGAAGAAGATGTGATAGAGCCGGTTGTTAAGAGAATGAAAGGAGAGGGCATCAATTGCAAAGGACCTTTCCCTGCGGATGCTATCTTCAGCAAGGCAGTAGAAGGGCAGTTGGATATGATAATAGCGATATATCACGACCAGGCGATGATTCCGCTGAAGGCGTTTTATTTTGATGAACTGGTGAATTGCACTGCGGGTATGGAGATGGCAAGGACAAGTCCCGGACACGGAACTGCTTTTGATATAGCGTATAAAGGAGTTGCGACATCCTCCCCTTTTATAGAGGCGTATAAACTTGTTGCGGAACTGATATCCTCCTAAAACAGGTAATAAGAGATTTGCGGGGTTGAGAAAAAAAGAGAAAAATGGAGTTCCTTACATTAAAAAAGAGCATTGAACTGCTTCAGTCGAAAAAAATCAATATAAAAAAACGTTTTGGCCAGCATTTCCTTATAGATAGAAATAGCAGGGATAAACTTCTTTCATTTGCGGATTTGAATGAAGATGATGTGGTGGTTGAGATAGGTCCCGGGTTAGGGGCGCTTACAGACGGATTTATAGATAAGGTGAAGGAAGTATATGCGTTTGAGATAGATACTGACTTCTGCGATGTTTTAAGTGAAAGGTTTGCCGAATATCCTAATTTCCATCTTATAGAGAAGGATTTTCTTGAGGTAGAGCGGGAGTGGTGGGAGTCGTTGCGGGGGAAGGTCAAGATTATAGGGAATATTCCGTATTACATAAGCCATCCCATTGTTTTAAATATACTGGCTAACAGGGACAATATACAACTGGCGCTCCTTACCGTTCAAAAAGAGGTTGGGGAACGGATGACGGCGGTGCCGGGAAATAAAAATTACGGGATTATTTCTGTGCTTCTCTCTATTTACGCCCGGTCAAAAATATGCTATCTTTTAAGGAGAGATGTATTCTTTCCGAAACCAAAGGTGAGTTCAGTAGCAGTGCTTGTTAAACCGTTGGAGAAACCGACAATAAAGATAGAAGATGAAAAAGGGTTTTGGGCGTTTTTGCCCCTTATTTTCAATCTTAGAAGGAAGAAAATATCCAATGTCGTTCATAAAATATTCGGTATAGAAAAAAAAGCGTTTCAACAGTTATTGGAAGAGAACGGAATGTTATCTGATGCCAGAGTAGAATCGTTTACCCCTGAAGAAATTTATAGGGTTTTTAACATTATAACTTTTTTGAAAAAGGAGAGATAAGATGGCTATGTGGATAGGCGTTAATAGAAAAGCGAGGGTTTGTTATGGGTTTGACGAGATATCTCTTGTGCCGGGCAATAGCACTATTAATCCTGATGATGTGGATATTTCAGCGGAGTTTTGGGGTGTGAAACTTGCGGCTCCTGTGCTTGCGGCAGCGATGGACGGCGTCTGCGACCCGAAATTTGCCATAGCGTTGGGTAAGCTTGGGGGGATGGGAGTGCTGAATCTTATGGGGATATACACAAGGTATGAAGACCCGTATGCAGTTATAGAGGAGATTATTAACAGCCCTTATGAAGCGTCAACGGCGCTTATACAGAATATCTATAAGGAACCCGTGAAAGAAAAACTTGTGGCGCAGAGAGTGGAAGAGATAAAGAAAGGCAATGTTACCTGCGCTGTGAGTTGTATTCCGAATCATGCTGAAAGATTTTTAGATATTTGCCAAGAGGCGGGTGTTGATGTTTTTATGGTTCAATCAACAGTTACCAGCGCAAAGCATACATCCTCTTCGTATCAAGCGTTGGATTTTAATATGCTGTGTAAAAAAGCGAAGGTGCCTATCATAGTCGGAAACTGTGTTACGTATAACGTTGCGATGGAACTGATGGAGACAGGCGTATCAGGTCTTCTTGTCGGAATAGGGCCTGGCGCGGCATGCACTACAAGGGAGGTGCTTGGTATAGGAGTGCCGCAGGTGACTGCTACAGCGGACTGTTCAATAGCCAGAGATACATATAACAGGAAAACAGGAAGATATGTTCCCATTATCACAGATGGCGGTATGGTGAGCAGCGGAGATATCTGCAAAGCGTTTGCGTCGGGTGCGGATGCGGTTATGATTGGCTCTGCGTTTGTTAAGGCGATAGAATCACCCGGAAAGGGATACCATTGGGGTATGGCTACATCTGACGAGAACTTGCCGAGAGGGACAAGAATCAAGGTGGGCGCGTCTTGCACACTGAAAGAGATTTTGTTCGGACCTGCGAAGGTGGATGACGGTTCGCAGAACCTTATGGGGGCATTGAAATTATCTATGGGCTCCCTTGGAGTTAAGGATATCAGAGAGATGCAGATGGTGGAAATCGCTATAAGTTCTTCATTTAAGACAGAGGGCAAGATATATCAATCAATACTACGCTCTTCCACTTGTAAAGATAAAAAGTAGTCCGCAGAAGAAGTAAGGAGGTTTTTGATGAAGGAGTTTGTCCATCTACATCTACACACGGAACATAGTTTGCTTGATGGTATGTGTCGTATAGAGAAGGTAACCCAGATGGCCCGCAAGGAAAAAATGAGGGCGCTGGCTATTACAGACCACGGGGTTATGGGTGGCGCGCTGAAGTTTTATGAGGAGGCCTTAAAAAACGGTATAAAGCCCATAATCGGCACGGAGATGTATATCGCTCCTGATAGCCGTTTCCAACAGAAATACAATAGCAGAAGAGAGTCATCTTTCCATATAACATTGCTCGCCGCCAATGATAGAGGGTATAGAAACCTTTTGAAACTCGCCACACTCGCTTTTACAGAGGGCTATTATTATACGCAAAGAATAGATAAAGAGATTCTTGCTGAAAACTCTGAAGGTATTATAGCGATGAGCGGGTGTTTGAAAGGGGAAGTCCCGTCCTGTCTTATGAAAGGGGATATAGACAAAGCGATTGAACTGGTCTGCACATATCAGGACATAATGGGGCGAGAGAACTTTTATTTAGAGATAATGGAGAACGGAATCCCTGAACAGGATAAAGTGAATAAGTTATTGATTGAGGTGGCGGATAAGACAGGGGCGGGGCTTGTCGCTACAAATGACTGCCACTATCTTAAGAAAGAAGATGCCTTTGCGCATGAGGTCTTGCTCTGCATACAAACTCAGGCGCATATTGAGGATAAGGATAGGATGAGGTTTCAGACACAGGAGTTTTATTTTAAGACGTCTGACGAGATGTATGAGGCGTTTAAAGATGTGCCTGAAGCGCTGAAAAATACGGTAGAGATAAGCGATAGGTGTAATGTCAGGATAGACCTCGGAAAGTATCATCTGCCTGTGTTTCATCCGCCTGACGGCAAAACCCCGGATGCTTATCTTGAAGAATTGGTAATGAAAGGGCTTAATGAGAAGACACATCAGGACTGCGGAAAAAAACTTGCAGAAAGCACATTGAACAACGGGATGGTAGAGAGAGCGCAGTATGAACTTGAAGTAATAAAAAAAATGGGGTTCTCCAGTTATTTTTTGATTATACAGGACTTTGTCAACTACGCAAGAGCGCATAATATACGGGTTGGTCCTGGCAGGGGCTCTGCCGCGGGCAGTTTGCTTGCCTATCTTTTAGGTATCACAGAGATTAACCCGCTTGCATATAACCTTATATTTGAAAGATTTTTAAACCCTGAAAGAATAAGTTTGCCTGATGTGGATGTGGACTTTTGTGATAGGCGGAGAGATGAGGTTATCTCTTACATAAGAGGGAAATACGGTAAGGAGAATGTCTCTCAGATAGGAACCTACGGAAGGATGGCTGCGCGTGCTGTTATAAGGGATGTGGGCAGGGCTTTGGGTTTCACATATAATGAGGTTGACCGCGTGGCAAAGATGATATCCCCCGATACGGGTGTGACTCTGCCGGAAGAGATAGCGCGCAATGCCGATATAAAAAAGGTTATAGACAGCGAAGAGCGGATTAGTTATCTTTTTGATATAGCGTTGAAATTGGAAGGGCTGACGAGGCATTCTTCTACCCATGCCGCAGGGCTTGTGATAACAGAGACACCTGTATATGAGTATGCGCCTTTGTTCCGCGCCACAGGCGGAGAACTTGCAACACAGTATGAGATGGACGGCATAGAAAAAATAGGGCTTCTCAAGGTGGATATCCTCGGGTTGAAGACGTTAAGAGTTATAGAGGATGCTCTTGCGTTGATAAAAGAGAGGAAAGGGTTGGAGATAAAGGATTTTCCGCTGGAAGACAAAAAGACATATCAACTGCTTTCCAGAGGGGAATCGCTGGGGATATTTCAACTTGAAAGCAAGGGTATGCAGGACCTTTTGAAGAAAGCGGAGCCGCAGAATTTTGAAGACATCATAGCGATACTTGCGTTATATAGACCGGGACCGATGAAGAGCGGAATGGTCGGCGAATATATAAAGCGGAAGAAAGACCCGTCCTGTTTTACTTATGACCATCCATTGCTGGAGTCCATATTGAAGAGCACATATGGCGTTATTTTGTATCAGGAACAGGCGATGGAGATAGCCCATAAATTTGCCGGGTTTACTATGGGGCAGGCGGATGAGTTGAGAAGGTCTATGGGTAAAAAAGACCTTGAAGCGATGGAAGAGAAACGGGACCTGTTTATAGAAGGGGCTAAGAAAAATGGTGTTGCTGAGCCGGTTGCAGAAAAGATATTTGAGCAGATTGCGAAGTTTGCGGGCTATGGTTTCAATAAATCCCATAGCACGGGTTATACATTGATTTCTTACCAGACAGCGTATCTTAAAGCAAATTATCCCCTTGAGTTTATGACAGCGCTTCTTAACAGCGAAATGGGTAATTTTGATAAAATAGCGGGTTACATAGATGAGTGTGATAGGATGGGTATATGGATACTGCCGCCGGACATAACCGATAGCGGTGAGAAGTTTCAGATATTCAGCAACGACATATTTTTCGGGCTTGGGGCTATAAAAAATGTGGGTGAAGGGGCTATAAAATCTATAATAGAGGTGAGAGAGGAGCGTTCGTTCTCATCTCTCTTTGATTTCTGCGAAAGGGTTAACCTAAGGACAGCCAATAAAAAAGTTATAGAGAGTTTGGTGAAAGCGGGCGCATTTGATTATTTGGAGATGCCGAGGTCGCAACTCTTTGCGATGATAGACGAGGCGATAGAGCATGGCTCCAGAGTGCAGAAGAAAAATAGCAATGGAGAGTTAAATATCTTTGATATGGATACCAACAGCATGACCTTTACGGTCAATAAAAAGATTATCAACTCTCTCCCCGAATGGTCTGAGACGCGGTTGCTCTCATACGAGAAAGAGATGCTTGGGGTTTATCTGACGGGGCATCCTCTTAAAAAGTACATATCCGTAATACAAATCTTTACCAATGTCTCAATATCCGAACTTGAGGAAGTGAAAGATAGGATGCCTGTCTGCATAGGGGGAATACTGACAGATATAAAGAGAATAAACAGCAAAAAAGGGGAGAGGATGGCTTTTGGAGTTCTGGAGGATACAACGAGCAAGGTAAGGGTTCTCTTTTATGCGAGGGCATATAATGCGTATTCATCGCTGATAAGAAAAGGGGGAATGATTTTTGTAAAAGGCAGAGTGGAAAAGAAAGACGGCTTAACGGTTATAGCCGATGAAGTGGCGAACATCAATACCGCTAAGGACAGGTTCCTTTCAAGCGTAGAGATAGATATAAACCTGCCGTTACAGGAAGAGAAACTTGAACAGTTGAAAACACTCTTTATAAAAAACAGAGGTAATTGCCCCGTGTATCTAAATCTTATAAGGGACGGGAAACAAAAGGTTAAAGTGAAAGCGGATACATATATGGTGAACCCTGATGTTGATTTTCTGGAAGAACTGAAACTTTTGCTTGGAGAGGAATCTTTTCACCTTGCCGCTTAAACAACAGGCATAGAGCGCAAGGAGACCGTTATTATAAAGAGATGATAAAACCGATAATAAAGACATTGTGGTGGGAGAAAGAACGGTTATACATAATAGACCAGCGGCAACTCCCTGATACAGAGAAGATAATTGAATTGAAAAATACCCGTGATGTCTGGAAAGCGATAAGGAACTTAAGTATCAGGGGTGCGCCTGCGATTGGTTGTGTGGCTGCTTATGGAGCCGCCCTATCCTCCCTTAAGATAAAGACCAAAGATAAAAAGAGATTTACGGAAACAGTCAATAAAGATATTGGGTATCTTCAAACTGCGCGCCCTACTGCCTATAACCTATTTTATACCCTTGCCCGTATGAAAAAAATACTGGAAGATAGCGGGGGGGTGTCTGTCGCAGAATTAAAGCAACGGTTGGTTAAAGAAGCGCAAGCCATATATGATGAGGATATTGAGTGTTCTTACAAGATAGGTAAAAACGGGGCGGCTCTTGTAAGAGATGGAATGAACATCCTTACACACTGCAATGCGGGCGCTCTTGCCACCAGCGGCTACGGGACAGCCCTTGCTGTCTTCTTTGCGGCGAAGGTGGAGAGGAAAAGGTTTCATGTGTTTGTGGATGAGACCCGCCCTGTCTTACAGGGAGCGCGCCTTACCGCGTGGGAATTAAAAAAAACGAAGATACCATATACTCTTATCTGCGATAATATGGCAGGGTATCTGATGAAGCAAGGAAAGATAGATATGGTTATTACGGGGGCGGACAGGATTGCAAAGAACGGAGATACAGCGAACAAGATAGGAACATATTCTTTGGCGGTGCTGGCAAAGCATCAAAAAGTGGATTTTTATATAGCGGCGCCATATTCTACTTTTGATTTTTCCATCAAAGACGGCAGTTTTATACCTATTGAAGAGAGAGACGGAGACGAGGTAAGGAAGATGCAGGGCAAGTTAATCGCTCCTTCGGATGCGCCTGTTTATAATCCCTCTTTTGATATAACACCTGCCCGTTTCATCAAGGGATTTATCACGGAAAATGGTATAATAAAAAGACCGGGCGGTTGGCTCAGGGGTTAGAGCGCTTGCTTCACACGCAAGAGGTCGCAGGTTCGATTCCTGCACCGCCCACGGTGTTTTCCCTCTCTTATTCTCCTCCCCCTTGAGACGAGGATATTCTCCAATAATTCCCTCCCCCCTTGAGCTGGCTACCTTTCCTCTCCTCTGTTCTTCTTTTCCCCTTGAGTGGCTACCTTTCCTCGTCTCTCTTCCTTTTTCTCCTCTCCCTTGAGGGGAGAGGGCATATGGGTGAGGGTGAAGAGTTTTTAACTGCCCCCCCACCCTTGATATATTCTATGGGGTGGGTATAATAAGTTTAGAAGAGAGGAACATTAACTATAGTTGCTTACTATAGTTAATTGACAGAACGATGAAAACTATAAAGATGTGTCAGATGAACCAAGGGAAGAGAAGTTTGTTGGTTGCCGGAATAGTTAGCTTGGTGATTTTAGGCTTTGGATTATTAAGCATTAGTGAAGGTTTTGCGGGAGAGCTATCAGAAAAAGAAATGAATACGTTGAGAGGAGGAGGCTGTGTGAACAGCTGTGTACCTCAAACATCAATGTGTAAAACAAGAGATGGGTGTTCTTTGAAGGAGCAAGAGGAATGTCGTAGCTATTCTTTTATTCAGGGTTTTAAAAACGATAATTTTGCATGTACGGGCACGAGTTGTGTCAGTTGTATAAAGTCTGACTATAAACAGTGTACCATGACATTTCCTTGTATTTGGAGCTTTAGTAGATGTGTGCGGCACCCGGCCACAACCACAGACACATCAGACGGATATAACAAGTGTACTAGTTATTAAGGATCCATTAAGGATACAGAAAGGTAGCACATGAAACTACAAGGAGGCAAAAAATGAAAAGAGGAAAGAAGTGTGTGATGTCTTTTCTATGTATAGCAGGAATTTTTTTCATGATATTTTCAAGTGAGGCTTCTATTGAAAGTTATGAGCAAATCTTGACTCAAGCAGCAGATG